>CAKSNI010000051.1 GCA_934476025.1 uncultured Eubacteriales bacterium
CTGTTATACACCTTTTTCGCCCTTTTGTCAACACTTTTTTGCAATCTTTTTTCTCTTTTGCGAAACTTTTTCTCCCCCCCACTACATCTTGTGATTCCTCTCTTTGACAAAACACAAATGGAGGTTACCGGCAAGGTGCGATAACCGTTGTTTCCTCTTTACGCCTAAGCCGTTACAGCTGTTTCGAGTGCCAATTTTGCCATATTCAAAAAGGAATTCTGGCGTTCCTGGGATGAAGTTGCCTCCCCGGTGGTAAGCAAATCGGAAATTGTTAAGATGCTGAGAGCCTTTTTTCCGGCCCGGGCGGCGGTCATATACAGCGCCGCCGTTTCCATTTCCACCGCCAGCACCCCCATTTTTGCGAAGGCGGCGCTGCCTTCGGGGGCGGTTTCTTCTTCATAAAAGGTATCGCTGGTCAAAACATTTCCGATATGGACCGGCAACCCGAGGCGTTCGGCTGTTCGGGCACAACAATTCAAAAGCCCATAATCGCATATCGGCGCAAAGGTGCCCGGAAGGTGGTACTGCCCGGCAAAAGCCGAATTGGTGCAGGCACCCATGGCGAGAACCAGATCGCGCAGGCCGACCGTTTCAGCCATCCCGCCGGCCGTTCCCACCCGGATAATTTGCTCCACCCGATAGAAATGAAACAATTCATAGGCATAAATGCCCATAGACGGCATTCCCATGCCGCTGGCCATTACCGAAACCTTTTCTCCGCGGTAAAATCCGGTATAGGCACACATCCCGCGGACATCGCTGATTTTCCGGACCTCCTGTAAAAACGATTCGGCAATTTTGGTGCAGCGTTTCGGGTCACCCGGCATCAGAACGGTTTCGGCAAAATCCCCCGGGAGGGCTTCGATATGCGGTGTCGGCGTCTGATTCATGACGGTTCCTCCATTTGCCCGGACAACATCTTTTTATAACAATGATAACAAAGCCCTTCGTATCTTTCCCCGACCGCTCCGCTTTCGGTCATCAGCCGTCCTTCCGGTGAGAAACAGCCGTTGACCGTAGCCTTCCGGCCGCAGACACAGATGGATTTTACTTCGCTGATGCTGTCGGCAATTTCAAAAAGGCGACGGCTTCCTTCAAACAAACGGGTTCCTCCATCCGAACGAAGCCCAAAACAAAGAACCGGAATTTCATAGGTGTCCACAATTTCTTTCAGTTGTTCCACCTGAGCGGCTGTCAGGAACTGGCAGTCATCGCAAATAATCACATCGGTATTTCTCTTTGCCCGCCGGGACTCAAATTTTTCCGACAAATTATCCTCCCGACGAATGGCCTCCGCGATGGCATTCAGGCCGATCCCGGATTTCACGGTTGTGGTCAGGTTCCCGAAAACATCCACCCGATCGTCCCGATGGGCCGATGCCGGCTTAATCAGCCAGACCTTTTTTTCTTTTTCTTCGTAATTAAACTTGGCCATCAATGCCTGTGCGGTTTTGGAACTACCCACGGCTCCGAATTTAAAATACAGTTTTGCCATACCGACCCCTCCGATTTTTGATATCCTTATTTTACCATAAATCCTCAAAAAGTTCAACTCCTCCTTCACCGGGTGAAACGGTTGCATTTTCGGCAAATTCGTGATAAAATCGAAGCAACACTTCCCCCGGGAAAGAAGGTCTTTTTTATGGAAATACACAACGGGCTGGAAATTGAAAAGCGCTTTTTGATCCGTTACCCGGAACTTGCGGTTCTTCGGCAGCAGCCAGGGTGCCGGGAAATGAAAATCCGGCAGCTTTATCTTCCTGATCATACCCGGATTCGTCAAATCGAAGAAAACGGACAATTTCACTATATTCTGACCGTAAAACAACGCATCACCGACTTAATCCGAAAGGAAAACGAGCGCGAACTGACCGGTGAAGAATTCCGGGAAATGAGCCGGCAAATTGCCCCCGGAACCCACGAAATTCAAAAAATCCGGTTTGCCGTTCCGATCGGGGAATTGACCGTCGAGATTGACTGTTTTCCCTTTTGGAACGATCGGGCAATTTTGGAAATCGAATTGCGGGATGAAACCCAACCCTTTTCAATTCCGCCTTTTGTAACGGTAATCAAGGAAATCACCGGGGACGAGCGGTACCATAACAGCCGCTTGTGCCGGGAAGTGGTGAGGGAGGCCCTATGAAGGTTCATTCCAATGATTCCCGGATCGGCACGGCCGGGGCACTGCTGGCCAACATTATTTTCGGTTTTTCTTTTCTTTTTTCAAAAATGGCCCTGAACACCGGGGCGCATCCGCTTATGATTCTTTCATTGCGATTCACCCTGGCTTTTGCCGTTATGGGAACGGCCGCCCTGACCGGGATCATTCGCATCCGTTTTCGGGGGAAACCGCTTTTTCGTCTTTTGCTGATGGCCGTTTTTCAGCCGCTGCTCTATTTTATTGCCGAACTCTACGCCATCCGTTTTACCTCCACCGCCCTTTCCGGGGTGGTGATCGGGGCTATTCCGGTTTTTGTCATGATCGCCTCCGGCCTTTTTCTGCACGAACGGCCCACCGGGGCACAGTGGTTCTTCGGGCTTGCGGCCGTCGGACTGATTGCCGCCATCCAGCTGCTTTCCGGCAGCAGCGGGCGCTCGGAACTCATGGGGGTTCTGCTGCTGTTCGCCGCCGTTTTGTGCGCGTCGGCTTTTAATCTGCTCAGCCGCAGCACCGCCGCCGTTTTTTCGGCCGCCGAACGCACCTTCATGATGTTTACCGTCGGAGCTGTCGGCACCGATCTGATTACCCTGTTTGTTCTGCGAAACCGTTTTTGGGGCGAACTGATTTTTGCCATTCGCCAACCGACTTTATGGGCAGCCCTGCTGTACCTGTCGGTTTTATCTTCCTGCCTGGCCTATGCCCTGTATAACACGGCTACCGGCAAAATTTCACTGGTCCGGGCTTCGGCTTTTTCCAGCGTGATCCCGGTGGTATCCACCCTGGCCGGAGTTTTGATTTTAAAGGAACCGATGTCCTGGCAACAGGTACTGCTTTGTTTTGCCGTTATTGCCTGCGTTACCTGTGTGAACTGTTTTGAGAAACCGATGAATCCGCCGCAGAAAGAATCCGAAAACAGTTGCGATCATAATCAATAAGGCCGTCCCGCCGCATTTTAGACAATTCTTTGGACAAGGCGCTCCGATCCACATTCAAATAATCAGCCAATTCCTGCCGGTTCAGCGGGATTTCAAAAACCCGGTACCCGGTTTGTTTGGCAATGCCGGAAAGATAGGTTATCACCCGTTCGCGGATGGTTTTGGCGCCGGTACAAAAAATCCGGGTGGAAAGAATACGGTTTTTTTGAGCGGCAATCCGGGTCAGATTCCAAAGGAGCTGCCGCTGCCAGGAGAACCGGAAAGGGTCACCCCGTAAAGCGGCCGGCAGATGAATAAACAGAATTTCCGAAGCCCGCGAGGCCACCACATCTACCTGCAAAGGAACCCGGCCGACGGCATAACTTTCCCCGAATATTTCACCGGGAAGAAGGGCGCCGATCAGGCTCCGGTTGCCGAAAATATCGGTATTTTCCACCCGAAGTTCTCCCGAAAGGACCGTTCCGATTTCGTCGGTGGTTTCTCCGCAACGAAAAATCCGTTCTCCTTTTTGGAAGAGTGTCCTTCGAACCCGGGCCTCCTTTTCAAGAGTGTTCCATTCCTCTTCCGAAATGTTTTCAAAAAGCACTGTTTGAAGCGGTTGCATTGTTTTCCTCCATTTTTGTGGTTATTCCCACAGACAAAATTGGTTGTTTCTATTATACTCCTTTTCAGAGAATTGCAATCGAATTCCGAAAAATCGGTGCTGAAACGATGGCAGTTTTAAACATTTTTTGTTCAATCAAGGAGGAATCACCATGATTCGAAAAATCATTCACATTGACCGGGAAAAATGCAACGGATGCGGTGCCTGTGCGTCGGCCTGTCACGAAGGTGCCATTGAAATGATCAACGGCAAGGCAGTTCTTACCCGCGATGATTATTGCGACGGGTTCGGGGATTGTCTGCCGGCCTGCCCGACCGGTGCCATTTCTTTTGAAACCCGGGAGGCAGCTCCCTACGATGCCGCAGCCGTTGCCGCAAAATCGGCCGCCAAAGCAGGGCTGCCTTCAACGCCTCATGAGCCGACGCCTTCGGGCTGTCCCGGCCGGGCTATGCATCAATTCCGCCGGGAAGATTCCATCCGTCCTTCCGATGGGGCCATTTCCCATTCCGCCGGAGCATCACAACTGCGGCAGTGGCCCTGCCAGATTCGTCTTGTTCCTGCCTCCGCCCCCTTTTTTGAAGAGGCGGATCTGTTGATTGCTGCCGACTGCACCGCTTATGCGTATGCCGAAATGCACGAAGATTTCATGAAGGGCCGCATCACCCTGATCGGCTGTCCGAAGTTGGATGAACCGGATTATACAGAAAAACTGACTGCCATTCTTCGCAGCAACTCCATTCGCAGCGTAACGGTTCTTCGCATGGAGGTTCCCTGTTGCGGCGGATTGGAACGGGCGGTCCGCAATGCTTTGGATCAAAGCGGAAAGCTCCTTCCCTATCAATGCGTCACCTTTTCGCTTCAGGGGGAAATTCTTGGCCGTACCTGAAAAATCGATCGCACAAACCCCCGGAAAATTCCCGGGGGTTTGTTTTTTCGGGCTTTTTCAGCCCCCCGTTTGTCGTTTCTTCTTTTTTTCTCTCGGAAACAGGCGAACGAAACTGTTTGCTTTTTTGGGGGAACTGTGCTAAGGTAGGCTTGTCAGGAGGGAAAAACATGAAGCAAAATCCGGAAAAACGCCTGGTCTTTCTACAGCCCGAGCAAATCCGTTTGATTCCGTCCGGCAATCCGGGCGACCGTTACCGGCTGCTGCTTCTCAGCCAGAGCATTCAGGAAAACGGTGTAATAATTCCGGTGGGGGTGCGCCCCGTCGGAAAAGACTATGAACTGATTTACGGGCGCCGCCGGGTGGAGGCAGCCCGGATTGCCGGGGTAAAAACCATTCCCTGCCTTTTGTATCGGGAAGCCGATACGCTTTTGCTTTCGGCTATGGAAAACGCCGGGCGCCGAACCGATCCCCTTTTCTACCGGGAATGGCTGAATCCGCTGCTGCGCCGCTATTCCCCTGAAACGCTCTGCACGGTTTTTTGTCTTTCCTCCCGGGAACTGGCCCAACGCAAAAAAATTGCCGATATGTCGGAAGAATCCTTCACACGGGCCGTTCGGTGCGGACTTTCCTTTTCCCAGATATTGCATTTCTGCGAACTATCCGGCAAAGAGGCCGACGACTATCTTTCGGCGGTTCAGAATGCCGCCCGGCCATCCCCTCAACCGGCCGATCGGGAAACCAATCTTTACGAAAAGCTCCGTTCGGAGTTGTTCTGCGGAAAACGGGCCGCCGATGATCCCCGTTTTTATATCAACAGCATTCGTCAGATCGGTGACCGTATGCGGGACGGCGGCATTGCCGCCACGCTGACACAAAGCGACCGTGCCGCCTACACCGAGATTAAAATACGGATTCCCAAAAAGCAGAACGGGGTTCAACTCTCCCTTTTGGACCCTCCTGCGGTCTGACGAATCCATCCCTATCTCCTTGCCTGCTCCCCTCAGGCAAAAGAACACCTCCGGAAAACCGGAGGTGTTCTTTTTTAACGGCTCGAACCATCGGATTGCGATTCCTGTGACTCGGTCATTCTGAGAAAACGGGTGTTATAGTACCGGGATTTTTTCTGCAATTCCAGATCCAGTTCTTCAAACCCGTATTGCTCACAAAAGGTTTCCCGATCCGAAAACAGGTTGGTACCCAGCCCCAGGCGATCTCCTTCAATCTGTACTCCCAGAGCCGCCAGAGTGGTCGGAAAGAAATCAAAACTGCCAAACTGCCGGTTTTTTTCCCGCACCGGTTGAACCGGAGAATTGATGATGCAATTATAGGTCGTACGAACATACTGCACATCACTTCCCGACAGGAATTTCGGATCCATCGTCAAATGATCTCCGCAAATAATCACGGTGGTGTTTTCGTAAAAAGGCTGTTGCTGAATCCATTCCACAAATGCCGCCACCTGTCGGGAAGAGCAGGCCAGCACATTGGCGTACTGACTGTCATAATCCGAACGGCAGTTCTCACAGAAATATCCGTCCGGGAAATGGGTGTCGGCCGTAAGCATGGTAAAGTTAAAGGGTTTTCCTTCACCGGAAAGCCGGGTCAATTCCTCTTTGGCAAAACCAAAGAGTTTGCTATCCTCATACCCCCACCAAACATAATAATCTTCCGGAAGCCGCCCCTGTTGTTTTAAGCGGTTGATATCCACAATATCGTAATGCCCGTGTTCGGTAAAGTAGGAATCCCGACCGGCAAAAGCCGCATCGGAGCCCAGCAGCAGGCATTGATTGTACCCTTCCTTTTCCAAAACTTCTCCGATGGAAACCGTTCCGGGAATAAAAGAATTCTGTCCGCCGTAGGTTGCCGCCGTCAGCGGAACTTTGACGCTGATGCCGGAAGTTTGTGCCACCATAGCCGCCGCGGTCCAGGTGGTTCCGGTAAAGGAACGGGCGCCGCCCAGCTTTTCGGTATTGGAAAAATTGATATTCTTTTCTGCCAGATTTCGCAGTTCTGGGATATAATCCTGTTTCATTTCTCCGCCGTATGCCGTTTGGGTATAGGTGTTTTCCATGGATTCCAGAAAAATATAAATCAAATTGCGCTTTTGTTTCGGGAAGGTTAGATGGGCCTTCAGCGGATCCACATAGTTTTCTTCTATAAAATCGGATTGAGTATTGGAAACCTCTATGTACTGCACCAATTCCAGTTTGGAAACAAACAGCGAAACTGCCACAATTAAAAGGCAAAGGGTCAGCGGCATGGCGCTCTTTCGTACAAAACGGCAGAATTTTCCCTTTGTGTATTCCCGGTATTTTGCGCTTTTTTGGGCGTGCTTTTTATAGTAGCCGGCCAAAAACCGATACAAAAAAATTTCGGCGGTTCCGGCCACGGCACCCAAAAAAACGCCGCGGAATACAAAGCTGTTGAGCAAATCGGTGTTGGCTCCGCTGGCCGGAGATTTAATTTGAAACAGCACCTGATCCATCTGAATGCGGTCATATTTCTGCAAAAGCCAGATTGTGATAAATAAAAGCAGATTGCCTGCCATCAGCAAAGCATAGCGGCCGATCTTCTTCCACCCGTCGCCGCGCCCGGCCGGGCGTGTTT
>CAKSNI010000052.1 GCA_934476025.1 uncultured Eubacteriales bacterium
CCAAACGAATTCCGTCCATTCTGCCGCAAATGACCTTTGAAGAATCCATTGAAACCACCAAAATTCATTCCATTGCCGGAATTCTCAACGAAAACAGTCCTCTGGTTACCACTCGTCCTTTCCGATCGCCGCATCACAGCATTTCGGCTGCCGGTCTGACCGGAGGTGGGTCCATCCCGAAACCGGGAGAAATTTCTCTGGCTCATAACGGGGTGCTGTTTTTGGATGAACTTCCGGAATTCAGCCGGACGGTCACCGAGGGGTTGCGTCAGCCCTTGGAGGACGGCGTTGTCACCATCTCCCGGGTTGCCGGAACCCTGACCTATCCAAGTTCCATTATGCTGGTGGCAGCCATGAATCCATGCCCCTGCGGATTTTTCGGGCATCCGACCCGCCACTGCACCTGCACGCCGAAAACGGTTTCCTCCTACCTTGGGCGGATTTCGGGGCCGCTGCTCGACCGAATGGACTTACATATTGAGGTCCCGCCGGTGGATTATGCCGACCTTCACAGCAATAAGCCGGAAGAAACCTCTGCCGAAATTCGGGAACGGGTGAACCGGGCGCGTGAAATCCAGCAAAAACGGTATGCCGGTACGGGGGTGGCCTGCAACGCCCGGCTGACCCCGTCGATGCTGCGGGAATTCTGTGAAATGAGCGGTGAAGCCTCCCGTATTTTGCAGGCGGCGTTCGACAATCTCGGTATGTCGGGGCGTGCCTATGACCGGATTCTTAAAGTTGCCCGGACCGTTGCTGATCTGGATGGCAGCGAAAGAATCGAAATGCCTCATATTACCCAGGCCATTCAGTACCGAAGCCTGGATCGGAAATACTGGGGGAACAGACAGGAGTGACATTTTGAAACCTTATCATACCATCATCGTCGGCGGCGGCGCTGCCGGAATGTGTGCGGCGGTTATGCTTCGGCAGATGAATCCGTCTGAATCGGTTCTTCTTTTGGAGGCGCTGCCGCGGGTGGGGAAAAAGCTGATTGTAACCGGAAACGGCCGATGCAATCTTTCCAATGCCCATCTCGATGAACGCTTTTACCATGGGCAGAACCGCTCGTTCTGCGGGCCGGCCTTGCAGGCGCTGAACGAAAAAGCAGCGGTCGCGTTTTTTGAATCCATCGGTCTGATCTGCCGGGAGGAGGAAAACGGGCGAATTTATCCTTTTTCTTTTCAGGCCTCTTCGGTAGTGGATGTGTTCCGTCTGGCTTTGGAGCAAAACGGCGTACAGGTACTGTGCGATTGTCGGGTAACGGACTTTTGCCGGGAAAAGGGAGGTTTTCGGGTACAGACAACCCATGGCAGCCAATCGGCTGAAAACCTGATTCTGGCGGCCGGGTTGTATGCCGGCGGAGAAAAACTCGGAAGTACCGGACAAATCTTTGAACTGCTTACCGCCAAGGGATATCCGTTCGTTCGGCCGACTCCGGCCATTGTCCAAATTCGAACCCAGACGGATTTTGTCCGCCCGATGAAGGGGCTGAAAGTCAATGCGGCTGTAACATTGTTGTGCGACCGCCGCCCGGTTCGCCGGGAGTACGGAGAAGTTCTGTTTTGCGATTACGGGATTTCCGGCCCGCCGGTGATGCAGGTTGCCCGGGGTGTTGGAATATTAAAAGGGGAACTGGCAGTGGAACTGGATTTGATGCCGGAACTTTCCTTTCAAGAGGTACTCGCCCTGCTGGAGGAACGAAAAAAACAGTTTGCCGTTCAAAACTGTGAGGCCTATTTTACCGGATTTTTGCCGAAGATGCTGGGGCTGACGCTGCTGAAACGCTGCCGGATTGCCGCCGCTTCTCCTGTCAAATTGCTGATTTCCGGTCAGTTGCGTGAACTTGCCGCCGGGCTGAAATCCTACCGTCTGCCGGTTACGGGCAATACAGGATTTTTGAATGCGCAGGTTACGGCCGGGGGGCTGGATACCTCCCGGTTTGACCCGTTTACCATGCAGGACCGCCGGGTACCCGGGCTGTATGCGATCGGAGAAATTCTGGACATTGACGGCGATTGCGGCGGATATAATCTGCAATGGGCCTGGGCCAGCGCCGCGGCGGCGGCCCGGTCGATCGACGGAAAAAAGAGGGAACCAAATGATTGAATTGCACGCGGTATCACTGCCGCTTTCAACGGATTTTTCCGATCCGAAAAGCCTTGTCAGCAGGATTTTTCATATTCCGCAAGATCGGATTCTTTCCTGCTCTTTAAGCCGCAAGTCGGTGGATGCCCGAAAAAAAGACCAGGTGCATTTCGTCTGTTCCTTTGTCGTTTCCTTAAAAAGCGGGGAAGAACGGCTGATTCGCCGGAACAAGCAGGCTACGGCCCGGACGGAAACGATTTATGACTGGCAAAGCGGAAAAGCCCCTTCGGGCGGCCGTCCGGTTGTCGTGGGGTTCGGCCCTGCCGGAATGTTTGCGGCGCTGCGCCTTTGCCGTGCCGGGCTCAGGCCATTGGTGCTCGAAAGAGGAGCCGATGCTCAAAAACGCAAAGAAGCGGTGGAATCCTTCTTTGCCGGAGGTCCCTTGGATCCCGAAACCAATGTTCAGTTCGGTGAAGGGGGCGCCGGCACCTTTTCAGACGGAAAACTCAATACCGGTATCAAAAATCCCCGCTGCCGGGAGGTTCTGAAAACCTTTGCTTCCTTCGGCGCCGGAGAGGATATTCTTGTGGATGCCAAACCCCATATCGGTACGGATGTTTTGATTCGTGTGGTGCAGAATATTCGAGAAGAAATTCTTCGCCTGGGGGGAGAAGTCCGCTTTCATTCCTGTCTGACCGGAATCCGCACACAGCAGGGATGCCTTCGGGAAATTACGGTGAACGGGAACGAAACCATTCCCTGTGAGCACCTGATTTTATGTATTGGCCATTCGGCACGGGATACCTTTGAAATGCTGCGGGATGCGGGTGTGACAATGGTTCGGAAGCCTTTTGCCGTCGGCGTGAGGATTGAGCATCGACAGGAGGAAATCAACCGGGCAATGTACGGACCCTTTGCACAGGACTCCCATCTTGGTGCGGCCGACTATAAACTGGCCTGCCATCTGGAAAACGGCCGGGGGGTTTATACATTCTGTATGTGCCCGGGCGGGGAGGTGATCAACGCCTCCAGCCAGCCGGGGGGCGTTGCCGTCAACGGAATGAGCAATTCCGCACGCAATGGAGAAAATGCCAACAGTGCCGTTTTGGTGAGTGTGGAACCGGAAGATATTCCGGGCGACGATGTGCTGGGCGGATGTGCCTTCCAGTGCGAGATAGAACAGAAGGCCTGGAAAATCGGAAAGGGCGCGGTGCCGGTAACCACCGTCGGTCATTTTTTAAACGGAATTCCTGCGGCAATCGGAAAGGTCCACCCAACGGTTCGGCCGGCGATTTGCTTTTTTGAACCGGAACAAATTTTTCCGCTGTTTATCACCGATTCTCTTCGTTCGGGTATTCGGCAGATGGGGCGGAAAATTCCGGGATTTGACGATCCGCAGGCGGTGCTGACTGCCCCGGAAACCCGCAGTTCTTCACCGGTACGACTGGTTCGCGACAAAGGCAAGGTCAGTCTGTCGGTTCAGGGAATTTACCCCTGTGGGGAAGGCGCCGGATATGCCGGAGGAATTATGTCGGCGGCGGTGGACGGGCTTTCCTGCGCCGAGGCAATGCTGGGAATCCTGCCTGATCCTCCATCCGGGGAAGGGCGGTAGAATAATGGACAAATCCCGTTTTTCTTTCGTTTGTTTCTTTGTTGAAAGGGACAAACCTTACGCTGTTGTTAAAAAAATATCAAAAAGGACTTGAAACTTTGTTGCTTTTGGGATAAAATAATAAACAGCGAGTTTTGCATATTTTTTTAGGAGGTTATTTCCATGGTAAAAGTTGCTATTAACGGTTTTGGCCGCATTGGCCGTCTTGCGTTCCGTCAGATGTTCGGCGCCGAAGGCTATGAAGTTGTTGCGATCAACGACCTGACCAGCCCGGCTATGCTGGCTCATCTGCTCAAATACGACTCCGCTCAGGGTCGTTATGCTCTGGCTGACAAAGTTACGGCCGGCGAAGACAGCATCACGGTTGACGGCAAGACCATTAAGATCTATGCTGAAAAGAATGCCGCGGATCTTCCCTGGGGCGAAATCGGTGTGGATGTTGTTCTGGAATGCACCGGCTTCTATACTTCCAAAGACAAAGCACAGGCTCACATTGATGCCGGCGCCAAGAAGGTTGTTATTTCCGCTCCGGCCGGCAAAGACCTGCCGACCATTGTTTACAGCGTAAACGAAAAGACCCTGACCAAAGATGATAAAATCATTTCGGCTGCATCCTGCACCACCAACTGCCTGGCTCCGATGGCCAATGCCCTGAACCACTATGCTCCGATTCAGAGCGGTATCATGACCACCGTTCACGCTTTCACCGGCGATCAGATGGTTCTGGACGGCCCGCACAGAAAAGGCGATCTGCGTCGTGCCCGTGCCGCTGCTGTGAACATCGTTCCGAACTCCACCGGTGCCGCCAAGGCCATCGGTCTGGTTATTCCGGAACTCAACGGCAAACTCATCGGTTCCGCTCAGCGTGTACCGGTTCCGACCGGCTCCACCACCATCCTGGTTGCCGTTGTTAAAGGCAAAGATGTTACCGTTGAAGGCATCAACGCCGCTATGAAGGCTGCTTCTTCCGCTTCCTTCGGTTATACCGAAGAACCGCTGGTTTCTTCCGATATCATCGGTATCACCTATGGTTCCCTCTTCGATGCCACCCAGACCATGGTTACTAAGATCGACGACGATACCTATCAGGTACAGGTTGTTTCCTGGTATGACAACGAGAACAGCTACACCAGCCAGATGGTTCGTACCATCAAATACTTCGCTGAAATCTGATTTCATTCTGATTTCCTTATTTCCGGTTCGGGCTGCCGCATTTTGCGGCGGCCCGGTTTTTTGTGCTTGAAACAAAAAAAGAAACCGGAAAAAATCCGGCTATTATGCTTGTTTTTTGTAAAAATGCTCGTTTCCGATATTGTGGATTCCGCTTGAAAAGGTATAATGAAAACAAAATAGGCTTAAGGAGGAATTCAACTGGAAAGAAAGGAAATATTTGGGCAAGGGACATTCTCGCTGGGAGTCAATTACTGGGCTTCCCATGCGGCTACCCGTATGGGGAGTCAGTGGGATGCGGAAGTGGTTGAGAAAGACCTGAAAAATCTGGCTGAAAATGGCTGTGAAATGCTGCGGTTTTTTTCGATTTGACCGGATTTCCAGCCAATTATTAAAAAACAGCTGAGTTTTCGGAATTCGCCGTCATGACGGGGTGCAACCGGGAAATATAGACATTGGCGATTGCGGATATGGATGCAGTGATTTCGCCGCAAAGCGGAATGGGCATACAACAGTTTTGTCGATAAAATAATCCCAAAACGGCAATCAGGGAAAATTTGGAATTGCCATTCCGCGAGATTTTGTGTATACTAAAAAGGAAGTGTTTCCGGACCTGATCATCACAAGGCCGGGTGCAGAAAGGGTGATGGTATGCGTTCCTGCGGTATTTTGATGCCGGTGTTTTCGCTTCCGCAATTGTACGGAATCGGGACTTTCGGAAAAGAGGCCTATCGCTTTGTGGATTTTTTAAAGGAGGCGGGGCAAACCTATTGGCAAATTCTTCCGCTTTCTCCGACAGGGTATGGGGATTCCCCCTATCAGTCTTTTTCGGCCTATGCCGGAAACCCGTATTTTATTGACCTGGAACTTTTGAGCCGGGAGGGATGGCTCAGGCCGGAGGATTATACAAAGATTGAATGGGGCGATCCGGAACGGATTGACTATTCTCTTTTGTATCAAAAGCGATTTGCCGTTCTTCGAAAGGCTTATTCCGCCTTTTTGCCCGGCGCGGATTATGCGGCTTTTTGCCGTCAAAACGCCGCCTGGCTGGAAGATTACGCCCTGTTTATGGCTCTGAAGGATTCCTTTGATGGAAAGCCGTGGTATCAATGGGAAGAGGAACTGAAAAGGCGTGAATCGAAAGCCCTGGCCGAAGCCCGGAGCCTTTATGAACAGGATATCGGATTTTACTGCTTTTTACAGTTTTGCTTTCAGAAACAGTGGCAGGCATTAAAAGATTACGCCAATCAAAACGGCATTCACATGATTGGAGATATCCCGATTTATGTGGCTTATGACAGTGCCGATGTTTGGAGCCATCCGGAACAGTTCGCGCTGGATGAATCTCTGACGCCTGTTGAAGTGGCCGGTTGCCCTCCGGATTCATTCTCCAAAGAAGGGCAGCTTTGGGGAAATCCGCTGTATGACTGGACAAAAATGAAAAACGAAGTCCCGGCCTATGGTTGGTGGAGTCGGCGGATCGCCTATACCGCGCAACTGTACGATGTGATTCGGATTGATCATTTCCGCGGTTTTGAATCCTACTACGCGATTCCTTTTGCCGATAAAAATGCTGTCAACGGAATCTGGCGAAAGGGCCCCGGTGCCGCTTTTTTTACGGAAATGGAAAAACAACTTGGCAAATTGCCGATTGTGGCGGAAGATCTCGGCTTTTTGACTCAAGAAGTTTTGAGTATGCTCAAAGAAACCGGCTTTCCCGGTATGAAGGTGCTTCAGTTTGCGTTCGACAGCCGGGCAGACAGCGATTATTTACCGCATAATTGCGACAAAAATGCCGTGATTTACACCGGAACGCATGACAATGATACCATTGTCGGGTGGGAAAAGACACTGAGTGCGGCGGATCGGGCCTTCGCTTGGGAATATTTGGGAGTGCCGGACCTTCAACCGCTGAATTGGCCGATGATCCGCGCGGCTTATGCCAGTGTTTGCGAAATGGCCATTATTCCGATGCAGGATTTTATCGGGCTGGACGAACAGGCCAGAATCAATACGCCGGCTACTCTCGGGCAGAATTGGCAGTGGCGAATCAAAGGGGAGTGCATCAATGATTGGCTGGCCAAAATTCTTCGGGAAATGGCCACCACCTATCGCCGGATTCCGGGGCTGTTTGAACCGGAAACGGGGGATCCGAAAACCAAAAATTCAAACTTCACAAAGAAAACCCCGGTCGAATGACCGGGGTTTTGCTGCGGGGGGAAGAAGCCGTCAGGCCGGGACTAAAAATTATTCCTCGCCAATTTTTTTGATAAGCGGACAAAGC
>CAKSNI010000053.1 GCA_934476025.1 uncultured Eubacteriales bacterium
ATATTATGACGATGCCCGGCCTTCCGAAACATCCGGCCGCGGAACAAATCGATATCGACGATTCCGGGAAAATTACCGGTCTGTTTTAGAGCTTTGGTTCTTTTCTCCCCCGACAGTTTGCTCGGGGGATTTTTTGGCTGATCTGCCGTCCCCCTTTTCTCCCGCAAAGTTCCCGGGCTGCCTGTTTGTTCGTCTGCCAAAACGATAACCGGGTTTGAATTCATTGCTTTTTCCTTGCGGCAGCGAACGAACGCCCTTCCCCGTCGCCCCTTTTCGGAAGCCGCTGCTTTTTTAAGGCCAAAAAGGTTCATACCGGAGTCCAGTCCAATGGCGCGTTTAAGAAAAATGTTCCCTTTCCTCCGGCACAACCATCTAACGCCCTTTGAAATTTTCTTCCCGTCCACATCCCTTTTTTACCGTCAAATTTCCCCTGCCACGGTTACAGCGCTGTAGTCCGAATCACGGTCGATGCCCAACAGCCGGGCATCACTTTATATTCCCGAAGCCGCTGCCGCTAAACCGCGGTAAAGGCTCCGGCGAATTTTCTTTTTTCTACCCGGCAAAGATTTCCCGCTTGCTGCAGCTAAAAAGAAGCTTTCCTGAAATTCGATGTGATGTTTGGGAGTGCATGGAAAACGATTTCACCGTTACTGCGCGGTCATCGATACGATAAAACCCCCGGGGCAAAAGCCATGGCTTTTGCCCCGGGGGTTTGCTTTCAGTCACCACATCATAAGACAGCTAAGCTGCCTTGCAATGTGACGCTGCAGTGTTTACACCAATTCGATGATGGCCATTTCCGCCGCATCGCCGCGACGCGGGCCGGTCTTGGTGATCCGACAATAACCGCCGTTGCGATCCGAGTATTTCGGGGCGATTTCGTCGTACAGTTTCTTCACAACATCCTCTTTGGTAATGAATGCCAAAGCCTGACGCTTGCTGGCAAGGCTGTTGTCCTTTGCGAGCGTAATATACTTTTCCGCCATAGAACGAACTTCCTTGGCACGGGTAACGGTGGTTTCCACCTTACCGTTTTCCAGCAGGAAGGTCACCATGGCCTTCAGCATTGCCGTTCTGTGATCACTGGTTCTGCCGAGTTTTCTGGTTCCGGGCATGGATATTCACTCCTTTACAGTTAATCTTCGTCGTTTTTCAGGGTATACCCGAAGGAATTCAGTTTTGCAATGACTTCCTCCAACGACTTACGGCCGAGGTTTCTGACCTTCATCATATCCTCTTCGGACTTATTGATCAGATCTTCTACCGTGTTGATGCCTGCCCGTTTCAAGCAGTTAAAGCTGCGGACAGACAAATCCAGTTCCTCAATGGTCATATTGAGAACCTTTTCGTTGTTGTTGTCACCCTTTTCGGCCATAATGCTTTCGGTTTCTTCAACCCCTTCGGTCAGATCCAGGAACAGTTCAAAATGCTCAATCAGGATTTTGGCCGACAGCGAAATGGCTTCGTTGGCTTTGATGGAACCGTTGGTCCAGACTTCCAAAGTCAGGCGACCCTTATCGGTCACTTTTCCCACACGGGTGTTATCCACAACAAAATTGGCTTTGGTAACCGGAGTATAAATGGAATCAACCGGAATGACGCCGATCACGGACTGAGCCGGCTTATTCTGATCCGCCGGAACATATCCTCTTCCTTTGTCGATGGTCATTTCCATATTCAGTTTGGCACCCTCGCCGAGAGTGGCAATATACAGATCCGGATTCAGGATTTCCACCTCAGAATCACACTTAATGGAAGCACCGGTTACAACACACGGGCCCTCTGCGGAAATGTAAACCGTTTTGGGAGCATCGCCCATGATTTTCGGAACCAGGCCTTTGATGTTCAGGACAATCTCGGTAACTTCTTCCTTCACACCGGGGATGGTAGAAAATTCATGAACAATTCCATCGATTTTGATCGCTGTTACGGCACAACCCGGCAGGGTGGACAGCAGAACTCTTCTCATGCTGTTCCCAAGAGTCGTGGCATAGCCTCTTTCGAGCGGTTCCATCACGAATTTTCCGTACGAACCGTCCGCGGACAATTCCAGCGTTTCAATTCTGGGCTTTTCAATTTCTAACATTTAAAAGCTCCGTTCTCCGTACGATATTTGGTATTACCGGATAATGAGTACGGCCAAAATCCGGTGGAAAACAAAGGGCGGGTCAATTATTTGGAATAGAATTCGACGATCGGCTGTTCGTCAACCGGAGCGTCAATCTGATCACGGGTCGGCAAAGCAAGAATCTTTGCTTCCAATTTTTCTTTATCCAAATCAATCCACGCCGGAGTCGGTCTGGCACCATTGGCTTCGAGAACGGCTTTGATTTTATCAAGCCCGCGGCTCTTTTCGCAGATCGAAACAACTTCGCCGGCCTTCAGCAGGTACGAAGCAATGTCAACGCGATGGCCGTCTACTTCAAAGTGGCCGTGGCCAACCAACTGTCTGGCTTCCGCTCTGGAAGAAGCAAAGCCCAAACGGTACACCACATTGTCCAAACGACTTTCCAGAATCTGGAGAAGGTTATCACCGGTAACGCCGGCTTTTCTTTCAGCCATTTCAAAATAGTGACGGAACTGAGCTTCCTGAACGCCGTAAAAACGACGGGCTTTCTGTTTCGCACGAAGCTGCAGACCGTATTCGGATGTTTTCTTGCGTCCCTGACCGTGCTGACCCGGAGCATAGGCTCTGGTAGCGAGGGAACATTTTTCAGAGTAGCAGCGTTCGCCCTTCAGGAAAAGCTTCTGGCCTTCACGGCGGCAAAGTCTGCATACTGCACCAGTATATCTTGCCATCTAAGTTACACCTCCAAAATTCGATTATACGCGTCTTCTCTTGGGAGGACGGCAACCGTTGTGCGGAATCGGAGTTACATCTTTGATCATCGTAACTTCCAACCCGGCGGACTGCAAAGCACGGATGGCGGCTTCACGGCCGGCTCCCGGGCCTTTTACATAAACTTCCACCGTTTTCAGGCCGTGTTCCATAGCAGCCTTGGCAGCGGTTTCTGCCGCGCTCTGAGCCGCAAACGGAGTGGACTTTCTGGATCCGCGGAAACCGAGTTCTCCGGCAGAAGCCCAGGAGAGAGCATTTCCGTTGGTGTCGGTAAGGGTTACGATGGTATTGTTGAAGGTAGACTGGATATGAGCAGCACCACGTTCAATATTCTTTTTCTCACGGCGTTTATGCGACACCGCAGCTTTTTTAGCAGTAGCCATATTTTATCTCCTCCTGACTTATTTCTTCTTGTTGGCGATGGTCTTCTTCGGACCCTTACGGGTACGGGCGTTGGTTTTGGAACGCTGACCTCTTACCGGAAGGCCTTTGCGGTGACGCAGGCCACGGTAGCTGCCAATTTCAATAAGACGCTTGATATCGTATGCGATAGTACGGCGACGATCCCCTTCGACCTGAAGGTTGTGGTCAATGTACTCACGCAGTTTGGAAATATCTTCCTCAGTAAGATCCTTGACACGGGTGTCCGGATTGATTCCGGTTTCGGCAAGAACTTTTCTGGATGTTGTAAGACCGATACCGAAAATATAGGTAAGACCGATTTCTACCCGTTTTTCGTTCGGTAAATCTACACCAGCAATACGCGCCATTTAATAAAGCACCTCCACAATAAATTTGTCAGAAATCAACCCTGACGCTGTTTGTGCTTTGGATTTTCACAGATAACCATGACTTTTCCCTTGCGCTTAATGATTTTGCACTTTTCGCAAATCCGTTTAACAGAAGGTCTGACTTTCATTTGGATTACCCTCCCAGATTTAATCTTTCTGTCTTACTTCGTACGCCAGGTAATGCGTCCTTTGGACAGATCGTACGGGGACATTTCAACGGTCACCTTATCTCCCGGAAGAATCCGGATAAAATTCATCCGAAGTTTCCCGGAAATATGGGCCAGAATGATATGTCCGCCTTGAATTTCAACCTTGAATGTTGCGTTTGGCATGGCCTCAACTACGGTGCCTTCCAATTCAATTACATCTTCTTTTGACATAACGGAATATCCTCCCTTTGTCTGCGATAGGCGCTCAGCGCCCTGCGCAGCGATTTGTTGGATGTGAGCTTCTCGGTACTGATCCGGTCACCGGTAACTGAAATGTGCCTTGGGTTTTTGGCTTTCGGACGGTATAGCGAACGACTTTTGCCGTCGGCTATCAGCATTTTTCCGTCCTTTTCGCCAATAATCACCATAAGACAGTTTTTATCGTGACCGGCCGTCGAGCAAACAATCTGACCGACTTCCATAATCCACCTATCTGGCAATTGTCATGATTTGCGGACCGTCGGAAGTGATGGCAATCGTATGCTCAAAATGGGCCGAAAGCGAGCCGTCGTTTGTAACGACCGTCCAACCGTCGGATAAGGTTCGAACGCCTGCCTTGCCCGCATTGATCATCGGTTCAATGGCAATTGTCATACCCGGCAAAAGCCGAATACCCTTTCCGGGCGTACCGTAATTGGGAACCTCCGGGGCTTCATGCAGCTTCGTGCCGACTCCGTGGCCGACAAAATCGCGGACCACCGAAAAGCCACGAGCTTCGACATACGCCTGAATGGCGTGACCTATATCGCCGATTCTGCCGCCGGCGCGGGCCGCGTGAATGCCTTCCATCAGGCTTTCCCGTGTCGCGTCCATCAGCCGCTTCGCTTCATCGGAAACATCCCCGACGGCGAAAGTGGCGGCATTATCCCCGTTATAGCCTTCAAAAGAAGCGCCCAAATCAACGCTGACAATATCGCCGGCGACGATTTTTCTCTTTTTTGAAGGGATGCCGTGAATAACCTCGTTATTTATGGAAATGCAAGCCGTTGCCGGATACCCGGAAATACCTTTGAAGTTGGGCTTGCCGCCTTCCTTCAAAATGTATTTTTCCGCAATGGCATCCAGTTCCCCGGTCGTAATGCCCGGTTCAATGGACTTGCCTACCAACTGTAGAGCGCCCGCCGAAATCCGGCAGGCTTCCCGCATAATGCTGAGTTCGCGGGTTGTTTTTAACACGATCATGGCTTAAATCCCCAGCGTTTTGAATACCGCGGCGGTTGTTTCTTCCACCGTAGCCATTCCTTCAACGCAGCGAAGTTTTCCCTGACGGTCATAGTAATCTTTCAGCGGTTCCGTTTGTTCGTGATAAACAGCAAGCCGATTCAGAACCGTTTGCGGTTCGTCATCCTTGCGGATTGAGAGTTCGTTTCCGCAGGCATCACAAACACCGTCTTTCGCCGGTTGTTTATGCAATGTATGGTAAGTGGAGCCACAGGAAAGACAAACCCGACGGCCGGACATCCGACGAACGATTTCGTCGTCCGGAACCTCGATGGACAGCGCACAGTCAATGGCAATTCCCATCTGATCCAGTGCCTGTGCCTGCGGAATGGTCCGGGGGAAGCCGTCCAGAATAAAGCCGTTTTCGCAGTCTTTCTGCGCCAGGCGTTCCCGGATGATGCCGATCACGACATCATCCGGAACCAACTCACCGGCATCGATATACTTTTTAGCAACCTGCCCCATTTCGGTTCCTTCCTTCAGGGCAGCACGGATAATGTTGCCGGTAGAAACCGCGGGGATGCCGCAATGTTCGGAAATCTTTTCTGCCTGAGTGCCTTTGCCGGCACCCGGAGCTCCTAACAAAATGAGATTCATGAACTCACTCCTGTGATCAGTCAAGGAATCCCTTATAATGACGCATCATCATCTGGGATTCAAGATTCTGAACGGTATCCAGAGCAACGCCTACCAGAATCAGGATGGAGGTACCGCCGAGCGAGATGTTCATGCTGCCGATCTTTCCGACCAGAATCGGAAGAATCGCGATGACGCTCAGGAAGAAGGCGCCCATCAGGGTGATTCGGGAAAGGATTTTCTGGATAAAATCGGAAGTCGGTTTACCCGGACGAATTCCGGGCAGAGAGCCTCCGTTTTTCCGAAGGTTGTTGGCCATTTCCACCGGATTGAACTGGATGGTTGCATAGAAATACGCAAACCCGATAATCAGGAAGAAATACAGCACCGCATAGAAAACGCCGCGGGTACTGAAAAGGCTCAGCACTTTGACAATGGCTCTTTCCTTCGTGGTATCCATAAAGGAAAGGATCATGGTCGGAAGCATCAGAATGGAAGAAGCAAAGATGATCGGCATAACGCCGGACATATTGACCTTGATCGGAATGTGAGTATTCTGACCGCCGTACATTTTATTTCCGACAACACGCTTGGCGTACTGTACCGGAAGTCTGCGTTCGGCACCGGTCATCCAGACGATAAACGCAATCATGGCAAGGAAAATCAGGAGAATGGCAATAACGGCCACCGGCTGAGTTTTCATGTTGCCCCACAGCGTAGCCGCTGCGGCCGGAGCTCTGGAAATGATACCGGCAAACAGGATCATGGAAATTCCGTTCCCGATGCCCTTGACATCAATCTGTTCGCCCAGCCACATCACCAGCGTACTGCCGGCGGTCAGGCACAGGACGATAACAAATGCCGCGAACCAGAGTTTTCCGCCCGAAACGCTCAGGCAGTGGTTACCTTTCAAATAGAAGAAGTAGGCGACACCCTGAAGCAGCCCGAGAGCCACCGTGGTATATCGGGTGATCTGCGCCAGTTTCTTCTGCCCTTCCTCGCCTTCCTTGGAAAGGCGTTCCAGAGCCGGGATGGCGACCGTCAGCAACTGAACGATAATCGAAGAGTTGATGTACGGGGTAACGGACAACGCAAAGATTGCACCGTATTCCAAACCGCCGCCCGTCAGGATGGAAAGATAGCTGAAGAATTCATTGGAACCGTTTGCGCTCAGAGAGTTCAGAGCGGAAACATCAATGAAGGGAACCGGAATCACCGATCCGATCCGGAAAATAACCAGGACCAGGATCGTGAAGAAAATCTTCTTCCGGATATCTTTGACAGCCCAGGCGTTGCGTAAGGTTTCTAACATAGTCAGATCACCTCAGCCTTTCCGCCGGCAGCATTGATTTTTTCTTCGGCACTCTTCGAGAACGCCGAAACCTTTACGGTAAGCTTTTTGGTCAGGGTACCGCAGCCGAGAAT
>CAKSNI010000054.1 GCA_934476025.1 uncultured Eubacteriales bacterium
GCTGGGTGGCCAGAACAATGCGTTTTTCCGAAATGTAATCCCAAAGGCGGGAACCGGTCTGTTCCCGAAAAATGTTGGAAAGGTAGTTTGGACTGATGTCGGAAATGATTGACAATTTCTCAAGGGTCAGTTCTTCGCTTAAGTGGGAATCAATGTAATCCACGGCTTTTTTTAGGGCCTGATGCTGTTTCCCGCTCTTTTTGGCGGCTTTTGTGCGGGCGGTAACATTGCAATACCCGGTTTGACGCAAAATGCAAAGAAAAATTTGCAACAACGGAATCAAAACCTGCAGTTCATATCCCGGATTTTTTGCCGAAAGAACCTGCTCGGTTTCCCGGGCGTAGCCGCTCAACTGGGCAGCAATGGGATTTTCGTGATTTAATAAATGGGAAAACGGGTCGGCGTGGGAAAAGAAAAAGTCCAGTTCTTCGCAAAGGGAATTCCGCGGAAGCATTTCCCGAACGGCCGAAGGATCCACATCGATGATATAAAAAACGGCATTGACGTTGCTTTCCAGAAAAGTACAGGAATCGTTGCCCGAAAAAATCAGGATATCCCCCCGGCTGAGATGGTAGGTTTCCTGGTCCATTTGCAGGCGGCAGGCGGCGGTTTTGGAAATCATGATCCGGAAATTTTTACTCAGATGAGGATTCGGCATCTGCATGGAGCGAAAGAGGGTGCGATTACAAAAACGAACGGCGATGGAGCCGGAGGAGGTATACAAAAATTCTTCGGTAATTTTTAAAGAGATCATAAATCCTCCAAAAGCAAACATATTTTAAGATTGCGAAAACACCCGGATTTGGGCATTTTTTCAGGGGCATTGTGCAAATTTAACATCTGAATCCACATAAATTATACACTTCGTCTGTGTTTGTGTCAATTCAATTCACAAAAAATACAAAACATTTTTAATAAATCGTAATATTTTTTCTGAAATTCGGTATATATTTGTAGAAAAAACATAGCCAAAAGAGTATGATATTTTAAGATATTTATGGAAAATAGGCGCCTGATGCCTTTTTTGCTTAGAGTAGGCGGATATTCGGGCGTTGGAAAAGGAGAAAAGAGAGATGTCCAAAAAAGGGCTGCTTCGCTTTACGGGCTTGTTTTGCGTTTTTGCTGTCACCGTGGTGTTTCTGTCTGCCTGCAAAAAGAACAATCCTTTGCCCGGCGGAACTTCTTCGGGCGGCAGTCAAGTTTCTCTGACGGAAACGGAAAACTCTTCCGACGAAAACGGAAAAGAAAATTCTTCTTCCTCCTCTTCTTCTGTTCTTTCCGGTGGCTCTGAAATCGGCGGTTCAAGCGGTGATGCACCGGTGAACTCTTCGGCTTCATCTGACACGCCGTCTTCTTCCGCTTCTTCTGATTCCGGTTCGTCTAAACCGTCTTCCGATGCTTCCAAACCGGGGAAAATCGATTACGAAGACAAAAATGTCTGGGAAGCCCCGGTTCGTTAAATTCCGTAATATTCCGTGTTTCCTGTGCGTTTTGTTCCTTATATATAATGTGAAGGAAATGCGTGTTATATTAAATCTGTATGCGAGGGTGGCAAAATGAAAAACAAATCAGTTCGTATTGCGGCGTTCTTCATGATGTTTGCATTGCTAATTTCCGCAGTTTTGGTGCCGGTCAGTGCCGATGAAGCACAGGCAACCGGTTCTGTCGGAAACGGTTCGACGCTTTCGTCTTTTTCGGGCGATTTCTCGAACGATTACAAACATTATCGGGATGCCAGCACCGGCTTTGCTCCTGCAAAGAACGACCTTTCGCTCCGCGGGTCTGCGTATGCGGCGGAAAGCGGCAGCGAATCCCGTAGCGAGGCTTCTTTTGACGGAGAAGAAGGGGTGCTTGTTTGGGAAAGTGAAAAAGGGAGTGTTGACTACCTTTTTGATGTTCCCGAAAACGGCCTTTATAACATTACTTTCCGTTATAAAATGCTCGGCAACTCGGAGCGTGATCTGGATATCGGTCTTTTGATCGACGGGAAAGCGCCCTTTGACGGGACTGATGAATTGGAATTGCCGCGGTATTGGGTCGATGCGACTGAACCGAGAACCGATGATATCGGCAACCAGTTTGCGCCGGAGCAGGCTTCCTACGACGGGTTTGTCACCAAATCGCTTTATGATAACAGCGGGGCTACGGTTTTCCCGTATGAATTTGCGCTGACGGCCGGCTCCCATACCATCACCGTTCAGGCATTGGAAGGGCAGTTCGCCTTGGCGGAAATCTCTCTTACGGTTCCGGATTCCGTGGTTCCGTCTTATGAAGAAGTTTCTGCGGAATATGCAAAGAAGGGTTATCAGAGCGCCAATGCCGATGTGCAGATTATCGAAGGCGAATCGGCTGATCTGAAGAGCACCCGTTCTTTGGTTCCGTATGCGGAAAATTCTTCGCCGAGTGTAACCCCGTCCAGTTCTTCTTTGTCTATTATCAACTATATCGGCGGTACCAACTGGAAAATGCCGAATGAAGAATTGACCTGGAATATCGATGTACCGGCTGACGGCTTGTATCAGCTTGGAACCCGCTTTAAACAGGATGCGGTTATTGACGGGATTTCCTACCGGATGCTTCGCATTGACGGAAAGGTGCCCTTCAGCGAATGCACCAGCCTCGCTTTCTCTTATGATACCAAATGGCAGGATAAGATTTTCTCCGACGAAAACGGCAATCCGTATGAATTTTATCTTACGGCCGGGCGTCACACCCTCACTCTTGCCGGAACGATGGGGGATTTCTCTGATTCTTATTATGATCTGAAGGTTCTTTCTTCGGAAATCGGTTCGTTCTATCTGGAAATCGTTATGATTACCGGTGAATCGCCGGATAGCAACCGAAGCTATGAACTGTTCAAAACGATTCCGGATTTCCAGGAACGCCTGGAAGATTACCAGAATCGTCTGAACGCCTTGGCTGCCGATCTGAAGGCTCTTTCCAACGGAAAGGGAACCAGCCTCATTGCCGCGATCAACAATATGTCGCGGGTTATGAAATCGATGTACGACAACAAATATTCCTCTCAGAATTATGTGTCGGACTACTATAACCAATATGTTACCCTTAGTTCCTGGCTGTATGAAATGCAGTCCATGGGTCTTAGCATCGATCAGATTCAATTGGTTCCGGCAGAAAAAGATTTTGCCTTTAAAAAGGTAAACTTCTTCCAAAAGTTCGGATTCTCTGTGAAGCGCTTCTGCATTTCCTTCAGTAAATCTTATAGCCGGATTTCGGTTGCCAAAGAGGGAAGCGTCAGCCTGAAAATCTGGGTAAACTGGGGCCGTGACCAGGCTCAGGTCCTGAACAACCTGATCAACGAATCGTTTACCACTTATGCCGAACAGGAATTGGGTTATCCGGTGAGCGTCAATTTGGAATTGGTGAATGCCGATATTATCAAAGGGATGCTTTCCAATAACGCTCCGGACCTTTCGCTTCAGTTACCCCGTTCTACGCCGGTCAACCTGGCAATGCGCGGCGCTTTGGTGGATCTTTCTCAGTTTGATGATTATGAAGAAGTAATGAAGCAGTTCGGCAAATCGGCCGGAGTACCTTATCAGTATAGCGGCGGTTCTTATGCGCTGCCGGATACGCAGTCCTTCTACATTATGTTCTATCGGACCGATATTTTCAAATCTCTCGGTCTGAGCGTTCCGAACACCTGGGATGAATTCCTGGCAACAACGGCGGTTCTGCAGCGGAACAACATGAACTCCTATTTACCGTATACCAAAATTGCGGCAGCCGACACCGTCAATACCGGTGTCGGCGGGTTAAATATGTTCTGCTCGATTCTCATGCAGAACGACGGTTCGGTCTATAACGAAGCGCTGGATGAATGTCTGCTCGATACGCCGACCTCGCTAAAAGCCTTTACTTATTGGACGGACATGTACACCAAGTACAAGATTCCGACCGAAGCCAGCTTCTATAACCGTTTCCGCGTTGGTACCATGCCACTCGGTATTATGCCCTATACGCAGTATACCACCTTCATGGAAGCCGCGCCGGAAATCACCGATCGTTGGGGAATTGCGATGATTCCGGGCATTCAGAAAGAGGACGGCACCATTGATCATACCATTTCCGGTTCCGGTACCGGCTGTTCGGTTCTGGCAGCTTCGGAACATCAGAAAGAAGCGTGGACCTTCCTGAAATGGTGGGTATCCGACACGGTGCAAACCCGTTACAACACCAATGTTGAATCGATTTTGGGAACCATTTCCCGTGTGACCACCGCCAATTTGAAATCTTTTGAAAATATGAGTTGGGATCGCAAAGATTTGTCGATTCTTTTGGAACAGCGTTCCTGGATTGAAGAAGTTCCGGAAGTTCCGGGAAGCTATTATGTGTCCCGTTCGGTTGATCAGGCATTCTGGAATATCGTAAACGGCGACAGTATGCCTAAAGATGCTTTGACGCAGTGGGGCATAGAGGCCAATAATGAAATTAAGCGCAAGATGGCGGAATACGCCAACTAAGAAAGGAGAGGAGTGGCTTTTATGAAAAAAAGCGAGCGGATTGTCAGCCGCCAGATGTCGTTTAAGGAAAGTCTGCCATATTATACTCTGATTGCTCCTTTCCTTATTCTGTTTATTGTTTTCACGGTTATCCCGGTTATTGCTTCGGTCATTCTGAGTTTCTTCAACTTTGATATGATCAACAAAATTCAATTTACCGGCTTTGATAACTACATCCGTCTTTTGTTGGATGACCAAATCTTTTTAACCACGGTGAAGAATACTCTGGTTTTCGCGGTGGTTACCGGGCCGATCGGATTTCTGCTTTCGTTTGTTCTCGCTTGGTTTATCAACGAGTTCCATCCCATGATCCGAACGATCCTTTCTTTCATGTTTTATTGTCCGTCGCTGGTTGGGAATGCCTACTTTATTTGGCAGGTTGCCTTCAGCAGCGACAGCTACGGGTATGTCAACAGCGTTTTGCTTTCCCTCGGTTTGATACAGCAACCGATTTATTGGTTGAGCAATCCCCAATATGTCATGCCGATCATCATTGTGGTTCAGTTGTGGCAGAGCATGGGCGTTTCGTTCCTGGCCAATATTTCCGGTTTGCAGAATGTCAACGGGGAACTCTACGAAGCCGGTGCCATTGACGGAATTCGCAACCGTTGGCAGGAGCTTTGGTACATAACCCTTCCGATGATGCAGCATATGTTGTTGTTCAGTGCGGTTATGCAGATTGCGTCGGCCTTTTCGGTCAGTGCGATTGCCGTTCAGCTGGCTGGTTATCCGTCGGTTAACTACTGCGTTGATACCATTGTTTCGTATTTGTCGGATGTTGGTACCATCCGTTATGAAATGGGCTACGCATCGGCTATGTCGGTTGTTTTGTTTGCCATTATGGCCATTTCCCGGTGGATTATCGGAAAAGCCATTAACAGTGTAGGAAAGTAAGGGGGGCTAACGGATGAGTGAAAAAGTTTATAATTCAGCCGGAAAACGCGTCCGCCTGAAATCCACAAAACAGAACCAGACCCGCCGTTATACCCGTTCCAAAGTCGGAAACTTCTTTTATGTGCTGTTTCTCGTTCTTTTTGGGCTGTTCTCGGTTCTTCCGTTGATTTACTGTGTCGGAACATCGTTCAAGCCGCTGGATGAATTGATGATTTTCCCGCCGCGGTTTATTGCATTGCGCCCGACAAGTCAAAACTATCTGGCTCTGCCCGGATTGCTTTCCAATCTTCGGGTTCCGCTTTCCCGTTATGTATTCAACAGTATTTTCGTAACGGTTGTAGCAACCTTCCTGTATGTTGTTTTTGCAACGATGGCAGCCTTTGTTCTTGCGCGAAGTGAGATCAAGGGAAAAAAGATTATTTTCATTATGGTTCAGTTTGCTCTGCTGTTTAATGCGTACACGCTGGGCATTCCGCGTTATCTGATTTATTCCGGAATGCGGATTATTGATACCTACTGGGTTATGATTCTTCCGCATGTTGCTTCAACCATGGGCGTTTTCCTGATGAAGCAGTATATGGAAGGTGCCGTTCCGGTCGCATTGCTGGAAGCAGCCAGGATTGACGGTGCAGGTCCCTACCGAATTTTCTGGCAGATTGTTCTTCCGATCGTAAAACCGTGCTGGCTGACCCTGACACTTTTCGGTTTCCGCGATGTTTGGGCAACCGTTCCGGATGGTACGGTTTTCAGCGAAACTCTGAAAACCCTTCCCACCATCATGAGCCAAATTACTTCCGGTGGTATCGCCCGTTCGGGAAGTGCCATGGCTGTTACCGTTATTATGATGATTCCGCCGATTCTTGTTTATATGATTTCCCAGAGCAATGTTATGGAATCTATGAGCAGCGCCGGAATTAAGGGTTAAGGGGGAGAATGAAATGAAAAAAGTTCAAAAGTTTTCTTCCCGTTTGATGGCCGTTCTGCTGGTCCTCGGATTGCTTCTTTCTTCGCTCACCGCATCGGCGTTAACCGTCGGGAACGATGAAACCGCGGATGTTCCGTACAATACCTTTACTTATTGGAATCATGCCAATACCAACAATGCGGTTCGCACCCGTGGTATGTATGATTTCAAAAAAGTATATACCGCTGCTGATCTCGGGGTTTCCGGTTTTTCGGAACTCAGCGACATCAGCGTATCAAAAAACAATGAACTGTTTTTGCTGGACGGTGGTTCCGGTACGGTTTATGTATTCGATCAGGAATACCATTTGATTCGGAACTTTAAACAGCTTAACGATCCGGCTACCGGAGAAGCTGCGGTTGATCCGAATACCAACGCTCCGTATAATTATGAAAAAGCGAAGGGCATTACGGTTGGGCCGGACAATCTGGTCTATATCTGCGATACAAGCAATGCCCGTCTGTTGGTTGCGGATCAGCAGGGCAACTTTGTTCGCGCCATTTATCTTCCGGAATCGACTTTGATTCCTTCGGATTTTACCTATGCCCCGCTGAAGGTCGCCATCGACTCCAGTAACTACATTTATGTTCTCAGTGATGGGTCTTACTACGGTGCCATCC
>CAKSNI010000055.1 GCA_934476025.1 uncultured Eubacteriales bacterium
TCGTTGTACTGTGTCTGCTGGTTATTCGTCGGGCCGGGTTGTTTTCGCTGCTGCTTTCGGCGGCGGCCATCTACGGCGGGGTTGTGATGACCAAAAAACTGAATATTGAGTATGAGTATCTTGCAACAAACGGCGACCTCGATATTGACATGATTGTCGGTCGGGAAAAGCGCAAGCGCCTGCTTTCGTTGAACTGCCGCCAGATCGTGTCGGTTCAGCGGTATGCAAAAGGAAAACTGCCGGGGCCTTCGGCCGGGTTTTCCAAAATTTCGGTGTACTGCAATCCGGATGATTCGGATGCCTATACGCTGATTTTCTCCCATCCGAAAATGGGCAAGCTCTGTCTGACACTGGATTTACCGAAAGAAATGCAGGAAGCAATGCTTCCGTATATGGATGCCTTGTTGGCACGGGAGGCTTTTCGGGATTGAAATGATGAAACGGGATTTTTGTTTTGAAACGGCAACCATCCGGCAAATCGAAGAAGAAATGGTCCGTCGCGGGCTTTGCGACGGGCTGTCTTTGATGGAACGGGCGGCTGCCGCTTTTTGTCGGGAACTGACCGAACGAAAAACGGTAAAGGGGCGCAGGGTAGCGGTGGCGGTCGGCACCGGCAACAACGGGGGCGACGGATATGCCATCGCCCGGTTGCTCCGGGAGGCCGGTGCGGCGGTGACGGTTTATGCCATCGGCGAACCGAAAACCGATTCGGCCCGGGAGATGAAGAAACGCTACCCCGGAGAGGTTGTGCCTTTTTCGGGAAAAGAGTCGCTGCGGGCTGATATCGTGGTGGATGCGCTGCTCGGAATCGGAACGGTCGGCCCGGTTCGCGCGGCGATGGAAGAAGCGATTGCCGCCGTAAACCAAAGCGGTGCCTATGTTGCTTCGGTGGATGTGCCGAGCGGCCTGGCGGCAGATTCGGCCGAACGGCCTTCCGTGGCGGTTCGGGCGGATTTGTGCGTTTCCTTCTTCGGTTATAAAAAAGCCCTTTTGATGTTTCCGGCGGCTGCCAACGCCGGCACGGTTGCGGTGGATTCTTTGGGCTGCGGGGAAGAATTTTTATCGGAATTCCCGGTGCAGGCCTGTATTTGCCGGCAGCTAACCTTTCCGAAACGGGAGGCCGATACCCACAAAGGGAACTACGGAACGGCCGCACTGGTGTGCGGAAGTGCCGGAATGGCCGGGGCGGCGATCCTTTCCTGTGATGCCGCGTTGCGCAGCGGGGCCGGACTGGTTCGGGCGGTGGTGCCGGAATCCGTTTATCCGATAGTGGCCGGTCGGGTTGCCGAAGCGGTGTTTGACCGGTACACTTCCCGAAAAAAATCCATTTACGGCGCATTGGAAACGGCCTGCCGAAAAGCGACGGCGGTGCTGATCGGCTGCGGTCTTTCTCAGGGGAAAAACGCCGAAAGGTGCCTTGATTTTTTGCTGAAAAATGCCCGGGATCCGCTGGTGATCGATGCCGATGGCATAAATCTGCTGTCCCGTCGCATAGACTCTCTCAGACAGCTTTCCGAAAAGGTGCCGGTGCTGCTTACCCCTCATCCGGCGGAAATGGCACGGCTGTGCCGGAAAACGGTGGCCGAAATCGAACGGGATCGCCCGAAGGTTGCCCGGGAATTTGCCGAAACATACCATTGTACGGTAATCCTCAAGGGCAGCAAAACCGTAATTGCCGGCGAAAACGGCGAAGTATGGATCAATGTGACGGGAAATCCCGGCATGGCTACCGGCGGAAGCGGGGATACGCTGGCCGGAATTGCGGTTTCGTTTCTGGCGCAGGGAATGCCGGTGCTTCAGGCCGGAATTTCGGCGGTATACTGTCATGCGGCTGCCGGAGATGCGGCGGCGAAGCGGCAGGGTGAACGGGGAATGCTCCCCCGGGATTTGATCGGGGAAATCGGAAGGGTCTGTCAGTCTTTTGAGGAGTCGTGACAGTTTATGAAAAAAGCGGGCCTTTTGATTCTTTGTCTGGTTTTTCTTCTTTCTCTTTGCGGCTGCCGGGGGAAAAAGACAGCGGTTGGTGTGACCGCTGCGGGGCTTTCCTATGAAGCCGTTGTGCAGGACGGGGAAAGCACCTACCGGATTGCGGCCTGCATTGAAGCGGACGGCGCTTCCCGTTTTACCGTGATTCAGCCGGAACAACTGAAGGATTTTTCCTTTGCCTTTTTGAACGATTCCACGCTGGAAAGCTATCGGAAAAACCTGAAATTCACCCCGGATCTCGCCGCGATTCCCTACGGTGGCGCTTTGCGTCGATTGTATGAAATACACCGCTATTTCCGGGAAAACGGGTACAGTGTGTTTTGTGAAAACCGGGTGTATACCGCATCGGGGTACGCCGGGAAGGTTCCGTTTGTACTGACGGTTTCTCCGGCCGGTCTGCCGATTTCGGCCCGGTTCGACGATGGAATGACGGTGGAATTTTCCGGGGTTCGGCTGACAGGGGAATCCGAAACCTGAGAGTGAAAAGGGCGGCGTTTTTTGCCGCACCGAAAAAGAAAAACCGAAAAGGCGCTTTGAAATAAAAAACGGGTGATCAAAAGGGATGCCGCGGCCGACCGAAAGGGTCGGCCGATTTTTTTGGGCCGATTTTTCACGGGAACGGGGAATGTGGGGCGGTTTTGCGCCGCTTTTGAAAAAATTTTAAAAAAGAAGTTTTTTTACCTTTACAGAATGTCGAAAAGGTGGTACAATACGATAGGTTGGAATTTTTGTGCCGGGAGAGCGCTGCCAAAAGCGGCGGCGGATCTTCGCGCCGAAATTCACACGAATACTTAAGGAGGATTTTCCATGGCAAGAAAGTTTAAAACTATGGACGGAAACAACGCTGCCGCTCATGTAGCCTATGCGTTTACCGAAGTAGCCGGAATTTATCCGATTACCCCGTCCAGCCCGATGGCAGACTATGTGGATCAATGGTCGGCCCAGGGCCTCAAGAACATTTTCGGAACCACCGTAAATGTTGTTGAAATGCAGTCGGAGGCCGGTGCTTCCGGTACCGTTCACGGCTCGTTGGCCGCCGGTGCTTTGACCACCACCTTCACGGCTTCTCAGGGTCTTCTTCTGATGATTCCGAATATGTACAAAATCGCGGGTGAATTGCTGCCCTGCGTTTTCCATGTGTCGGCCCGCTGCGTAGCCAGCCACGCCCTCAATATTTTCGGGGATCATTCCGATGTTTATGCCTGCCGTCAGACCGGCTTTGCCATGCTCGCGGAAACCAATCCGCAGGAAGTTATGGATCTGGCTCCGGTGGCTCACCTCGCTTCGATTGAAGGCCGGGTTCCGTTCATCAACTTCTTTGACGGATTCCGTACTTCCCACGAAATCCAGAAGGTACAGACCTGGGATTACGAAGATCTCAAGGAAATGTGCGATATGGATGCGGTTGAAGCCTTCCGTAAACGGGCTTTGAATCCGGAACATCCGGTGATGCGCGGTTCTCACGAAAACGGAGATATTTTCTTCCAGCATCGTGAAGCCTGCAACAAATACTATGATGCCATTCCGGAAATCGCCCAGAAGTACATGGACAAAATCAACGCGAAAATCGGTACCGATTACAAGCTCTTCAACTATTACGGAGCTCCGGATGCCGACCGTGTGATCATTGCTATGGGTTCTGTCTGCGATGTGGCGGAAGAAGTGATCGATTATCTGAATGCTGCCGGGCAGAAAGTCGGCCTGGTAAAGGTTCGTCTGTATCGTCCGTTCTCCAGCGAAAAACTGGTGGAAGCCATTCCGCAGTCGGTTCGTTCCATTGCGGTTCTTGACCGTACCAAAGAACCGGGTGCCATCGGCGAACCGCTTTATCTGGATGTCGTGGCCGCTTTGGCCGCAACCGGCCGGAAGATCGACACCGTGATCGGCGGCCGTTACGGTCTGGGCTCGAAAGACACTCCGCCTTCCAGCCTCTTTGCGGTTTATGAAGAACTGGCCAAGGATCAGCCGAAGGCTCACTTCACCATGGGCATTGACGACGATGTGACCGATCTTTCTCTGGAAGAAAAACCGGCTCCGAACACGGCAGCTCCCGGCACCATCGAATGCAAATTCTGGGGTCTGGGCGGCGACGGTACCGTCGGTGCCAATAAAGACTCGATCAAGATCATCGGCGATCATACCGACAAATATGTTCAGGCATATTTCCAGTATGACTCCAAAAAGACCGGCGGTATCACCATTTCGCATCTGCGCTTCGGTGATAAACCGATCAAGAGCCCGTACTATATCAATAAGGCCGACTTTGTTGCCTGCCACAATCCGTCCTATGTTATCAAGGGCTACAAGATGGTCGATGATGTAAAGCCGGGCGGCGTTTTCCTGATCAACTGCCAGTGGACGGCACAAGAACTGGATAAGCATATGCCGGCCGAAGCCAAACGCTATATTGCCAAGAACAACATTCAGCTTTATACCGTTAACGCCATTGACATTGCCGCTCAGATCGGCCTCGGCAAGCGTACCAACACGGTTTTGCAGTCGGCCTTCTTTGCGCTGGCGAAGGTTCTCCCGGTGGATGAAGCCATCGGCTACATGAAAGAAAAAGCCCAGAAGTTTATGAAGAAGGGCAAAGAAATCGTCGAGATGAACGAAAAGGCTATCGATGCCGGTGCTACCGCTTTCGTGAAGATCGATGTTCCGGCTGATTGGGCCAACGCGGTGGATGCTCCGGTTGCCGCTACCGAAAACGGTCCGGAAAAACTGGTTAAGATGGTAGATAACATCATGAAACCGGTTGGCCTGATGAAAGGGGATTCTCTGCCGGTATCGGCCTTTATGGACCATGTGGACGGCACCTTTGAACAGGGCGCTTCCGCTTATGAAAAACGCGGCGTTGCCGTGATGGTACCGACCTGGAATGCCGAAACCTGCGCCAAATGTAATAAGTGCGCCTTTGTATGTCCGCATGCTACCATCCGTCCGTATGCTTTGACGGATGAAGAAGTTGCCAACGCTCCGGAAAATATCCGGATTGCGCCGAAGCCCATCGTGAAAACCGATTATAAATACACCCTGGCGGTTTCTCCGCTGGATTGTATGGGATGCGGCGTTTGTATCGGCGTTTGCCCGACCAATTCTCTGAAGATGGTCCCGCGGGAAGAGGAAGAACCGCAGCAGAAGGTATTCGATTACTGCGTAGAAAAGGTTTCCGAAAAGAAGGATATCGCTACGGCTGCCAATGTTATTTCTTCTCAGTTCCGCAAACCGCTGCTTGAATTCTCCGGTTCCTGCGCCGGCTGTGCCGAAACTTCCTATGCTCGCCTGGTTACTCAGCTCTTCGGTGACAGAATGTACATTTCCAACGCAACCGGATGTTCCTCTATTTGGGGCGGCCCGGCTGCCACCTCTCCGTATACCACGGATAAGAACGGCCACGGCCCGGCCTGGGCGAACTCCCTGTTCGAAGACAACGCCGAACACGGCCTTGGTATGTATCTCGGCCAGAAAGCCATGCGTGACCGCCTGATTTCCGAAGTGCGTGAAATCGTTGCTTCCGAAAAGGCATCCGACGCAGTGAAAGCGGCCGGTGACGAATATCTCGCCACGCTGGAAGACGGCGAAAAGAACGGTGCGGCTGCTGATGCCCTGGTAGAGGCCATCAAGGCTGCCGGTGCGGATTGCTGCCTGTGCAAAGATGTGGTGGATCACGCAGAATTCCTCGGCAAGAAGTCGGTATGGATCTTCGGCGGTGACGGATGGGCTTATGATATCGGTTTTGGCGGCCTGGATCATGTTCTGGCCTCCGGCAACGATGTCAATGTTATGGTATTCGATACCGAAGTTTACTCCAACACCGGCGGGCAGGCTTCGAAGGCTTCGAGAATCGGTCAGGTTGCTCAGTTTGCGGCAGCCGGAAAATCGATCAAGAAGAAATCTCTGGCGGAAATCGCGATGTCCTACGGCTATGTGTATGTAGCTCAGGTGGCAATGGGTGCGGATATGAATCAGACCCTGAAGGCCATCAAGGAAGCGGAAGCCTATCACGGCCCGTCGCTGGTGATCGGCTATGCTCCCTGCGAAATGCACAGCATTAAGGGCGGCATGGTGAACTGCCAGAAGGAAATGAAGAAAGCGGTTGATTGCGGTTACTGGAATATGTTCCGTTTCAATCCGGCTCTGAAGGCCGAAGGCAAGAACCCCTTCACCATCGATTGCAAGCCGGCAACGGCCGACTATAAGGAATTCCTGATGGGTGAAGCCCGGTATTCTTCTTTGACCCGTTCCTTCCCGGATCGTGCGAAGGTTCTCTTCGACGAAGCGGCGGAAACCTCGAAAGAAACCAGAGAACATCTGGAAAAACTGGTTGCCCTGTACGGGAAAGACTGATTTTTTCGAATAATAGCCCCCGGGGCCGGCGTTTTACGCCGGCCCCGGGGGCTTACTTTTTGGCTGGCCCCTGAATTGGGGCTTTTGAGGCAGCTATGCCGCCGTTGGCTTTTTCACCGGATCGGTGCGGCGGAAAGATACCTTATAAGAGAAAATTACGAAGAAAAGTGGGGCTGGGGTTTCGGAAAAAGGCAAAAAGAAAACCCATCCGGTTTAGGGATGGGAGAAAGAAAGCGGTTTTTGATTTTTTAATTCTGATGATCCTGGATATAATTGACAACATCACCGATGGTTTTGACATTTTCAATCGCTTCGTCCGGGATTTCCACATCAAATTCATCTTCGATCGACATCAACAGTTCCACAACATCAATGCTGTCGGCCCCGAGGTCTTCGGCGATCTTGGTGTCCATAGTCATTTTTTCGGGATCAGCGTCCAATTGTTCTGCCAAAATTGCTTTGATCTTTTCAAATACCATACTAAAAACTCCTTTTCTGATCATCCATTTCAAATAGCACTATAAAATAATAGTGAAAAGAGGGCCGCTTGTCAATAGTTTTTTCAAAAAAATCCGGATTCTTTCGGAATTTGGTTGCAAAATGTGGGACAATCCTTTATAATAAGATGGAATGCTGAATAGG
>CAKSNI010000056.1 GCA_934476025.1 uncultured Eubacteriales bacterium
GCCCGGTGGTATCCACCAAAACGCTGTCCTCGGCCGGCTTGAGCGGAGCAATGGCCCGGTTTTGGTCGTTTTCATCCCGTTGCTGCATATCGTCATAGACTTCCTGCAGGGAAACCGATTCCCCTTTTTGACGGAGTTCTTCATACCGGCGGCGGGCGCGTTCTTCTTTGGAGGCGCTTAAAAAGATTTTAACCGGCGCATCCGGCAGCACCACCGTACCGATATCCCGTCCGTCCATGATGCAGTCGTTTTCCCGGGCCAGGCGGCGCTGGGTTTCCAGCAGAAAGGCCCGCACTTCCGGTTGGGCGGAAACGGCCGACGCCATCCTGGAGGCCGCCGGGGTACGAATCTGATCGGAAACATCCTCCCCGTTTAAAAGAACCCGTTGTTCCCCGTTTACAAAAACCAGCGATACCCGGATTTCCCGCAGAATCGCTCCGACATCACAATTCAGTTCCGTGCCGATTCCTCGGCGGGAAAAGGCCAGCCCGACCGAACGGTAAAGCGCCCCCGTATCCACATAAATATAACCGAGTTTTTGCGCCAGCGCCCGGGCAACCGTGCTTTTTCCGGCACCGGCCGGCCCGTCAATGGCAACCGCAATGTTTTGTTTCATTTTATGATCATCCTTTCCGATGGATTATCCTTGTTCCGAATCCGGCCGGGTCATTCCGCGGGCGGCCGCCACGGCGGTGGAAAACGCAATCTGCAGATTGAACCCCCCGGTGCAGGCATCCAGATCCAGCACCTCGCCGGCAAAATACAGTCCCCTGACCAGCCGGGATTCCATGGTTTTGGAGGAAACCTCCTTCAGGCAAACCCCACCGGCCGTTACAATGGCTTCTTCCATGGGACGGGTGCCGTCAATGTGCATAGGAAGCCCCTGCAGGATTTCGCACAGCCGACGGCGTTGTTCCCGGCTGATCTGATGCACCTTTTGTTCCCGGTCAATTCCGCTGAGCCGCACCATGACCGGAATCATTTTCTGCGGCAGCAGCGCACCAAGACTGTTTCCGAAATCCCGATTGGAAACGGCCGAAAAATCCCGGCACAGCCGATCATCCAGCTGTTCGGGCGAAAGTGCCGGCTTGAGATTCAGCCGCAGCAAATACGATTTTTCTCCCGGGGATCGCAGATAGGCCGAAGCCGAAAGAACCAGCGGCCCCGAAACCCCGAAATGGGTAAACAGCATCTCCCCCAGCCCGGAAAACAGCGGTTTTTTGCGGCCCTGCTCCAGCAGTTCCAGCCGGACATTTTTCAGGGAAAGCCCCATCATCTGTTCGCAAAAATGTTCCCGGATGCAAAGGGGAACCAAGGAAGGCCGCAGCGGCTCAACGGTATGGCCGAGTTCGGCGGCAAAGCGGAATCCGTCGCCGGTGGATCCGGTGGTGGGATAGGACACCCCGCCGGTGGCAATCAGTACCCGATCGGCCGCCAGAACCGTGTTATCGGACAGGCGCACCCCCGTGATTTTTCCGTTTTGTGCCAGCACCTGCGCCACTTCGGCATGGCGGATTTTCACCCCGGCCGAACGGGCCGAGCGAACCATGGCATCCACAATATCCACCGCCCGGTCGGAAACCGGGAACACCCGGTTGCCCCGTTCGGTTTTCAGCGCAACCCCCAGTTCTTCAAAATACCGAATGGTATCTTCCGAAGAAAATTCGGTGAAGGCCGAATACAGGAATTTCCCGTTTCCGGTTACATGGGCAATCAGTTCCGGCACCGAACACCGGTTGGTTACATTGCACCGGCCCTTGCCGGTAATCATGACCTTTCGGGCCGGGCGTTCGTTCTTTTCCAGTACCGTTACCTGCGCCCCGGCTTTTGCGGCAAATGCCGCAGCCGTCAATCCGGCCGCGCCGCCGCCTACCACGATAATCCGCATACGCTTCCCCTATCAGTTTTCTCCTTTTTTTCGATTTTACCGCCGGAAAATTCCGGAAATTCTCGAATGCCACTTCCAGGCATACCACCCGGCCATCCGGGTAAGGCACAGGTCATACAGCAAAAAGACCCCGTTGGCCAACCCGTACAGAATCGGTACAGCAAACCGTCCGAGGGTTTCGAGGGAATCCTCCGGAAGCCCGAAAACTTTGGCAATTCCGAAATAAATGCCGGTAATGGCCGCATTGAAACACAGCAGTTTCAGCCCGTATTCTCCCACCCGAAGGGGAACCCGCTCCAGCAAAGATTTGAGAATCGGGTAATAGCCGCAAAACCCGACATAAATCCATTTGGCTTCTTCTTCGCAAAGCAGCAAGACCGCCCCGGCTGTCACCAAATAGGTTGCCAGGGCGTATTTTCGATCGATTTCAAATAAAATAATCACCAAAAACGACCCGGCCAGCGCCGGTACGGCGTAGGTTAAAAAGGGAAAATAGGCGGTGAACATTATCACCGTCATCAGCGAAGCCACCATCGCGCAAAGGGTGATTTTCCGGGATTTTTTCATAATCAGCAGCACCGGATCAGATCGCCGCCCATCATTTCACAGCAGCAGTCGGCACAGATCAGGGAAGAACAGCAGTCGCAGGGGGTCATTCCCCCCATATTTCCGCCGGTGCGGTAAGGATTGCCGTTGCCGGAAAACCCGCCGGCGTGCCGCTGAATTTCCCGGAACGCCCGGGCGTATTCGGCATTTTGAGGATCCATCCGGCAGGCAGCGGCAAAACTGGTATAGGCCTGATCAAAATAGCCGCGCCGGTACTGAACCGTACCGTTGAGATAATACCAAAGGGCCGAACGATTCTGAACCGGAACACCGTCCAGAAGCATTTGCGCCTGATCCAGTTGCCCCCGATTGATCATATCCCGGATATCGCCGAGGTCATCCGCCGCCGTGTAGGCCGCCTGCCCCCCGGTGCCGCCGCCCCGCCGTTCGTTCATAATGGCATCATAGGCCGCGTTGAGCTCATCCATCCGGGCGGCATCCTCGGAAGAATGAAGATCCCGGCTCAGATTCCGGTACGCCTGTTTGATTTGTTCATCCGTTGCCTCCCGGGAAACCCCGAGGGTTTCATACGGATTGTTCATACTGACAGCCCTTTCTTTTTGGTGTTTGCCGCAAGCCCCGCCGTTTCGGTTTTAAAGCGCCTCACTGCCGGCGGGATTCCGCCCCGGATTCTGCAAGTGTTGAACCGTATCTTCCAGACCGGCATACAGAATATTCCCGAGAATGTTTTTGAATTTTCGGATTTCCAGGGCCTCAAACGACCGGGTCATTTCATAAATCAGCAGATTCAGCTGACGGGTCGCGCACCGGGAGCGCTCCGGTTCCCGGATTTGCAGCAGCGGATTGAATCGGCCCTTTTTTTCGTCCTTTTGCGCATCGGCCACACAGTCGGCCAGGTAGATATACCGGCCGAGCAGATCCCCGAGCCGATGCAGGTGGACCTGTTGGGAAGGTTCCGGTGACGCTTTTTCCAAAAGCCCCGAAAGAAGGCGTGCCGTGGGATCGGCCGCATGGTCTAAATCCGCCCCGGCCGCTTCGGCTTCACGCTGCTCCCGGATATACGAGGCGACCGCTTCTTCCAGAAACGGAAAATCCCCGGCCGCTTTGCGATGCGCCCGGCGCAGCAGCCCCCGGAGCATCCGCGCGCCCAGGCGGCGAATTCCCTTTTCATCCGCGATATCGTCTACCGTTTTATAATAAGCCAAAACCACCCCGGCCGCCGCGCTCAGGGAAAAATCGGTTTCCCCCTCGCAATACCGACATTTTTTCAGCAAATTGCAGCAGCAGCGCCCGGCCGTCACGCGGCAGCTTTTTTCGGAAAGCGCCGCCGTCAGCAGAGCCAAAAAGGTGAGATCATAGCTAAGGGTCAACCGGGTCAGCCGCCCGTACCGGCGGCCCATTTCCCGGCAAAGGGAGCAATACAGCGCCTTGTACATTTCGTATTCCTTGATTCTCAGTTCCGGTTTACAGATCCGTACATATCCGAACAACGCTTCCCCCGCCCTTCCCTCTTACTATACCAAACCCCTTGGGGCGATTGGTTAAGAATGTGTTAATTCTCGTTAAGAAGGCGCTTTAAATACGCGCCGGTATAGGATTCCTTACAGGCCGCCACCTGTTCGGGCGTGCCGGTGCAAACCACGCTTCCGCCGCCCTCGCCGCCCTCAGGGCCGAGATCAACCAGCCAGTCCGCCGTTTTGATGACATCCAGATTGTGCTCGATGACAAGCACAGTATTCCCCGAATCGGTCAACATTTGCAGAATATCAATCAGCCGATGCACATCGGCGGTGTGCAGCCCGGTGGTAGGTTCATCCAGGATATAGATGGTCCTGCCGGTGCTTCGCCGGGAAAGTTCGGTGGCCAGTTTCACCCGCTGAGCCTCCCCGCCCGAAAGGGTGGTGGCCGGCTGGCCGAGTTTGACATAGGAAAGGCCGACATCGTAAAGGGTTTTGATTTTCCGGTAAATTTTCGGAACGCTTTCAAAGAAATGCATGGCTTCTTCCACCGTCATTTCCAACACTTCGGAAATATTTTTCCCCTTGTAGCGCACATTCAGGGTTTCGGTGTTGTACCGGCTGCCTTTACAGACCTCGCAGGGAACATACACATCCGGCAAAAACTGCATTTCGATCTGCAGAATGCCGTCCCCCTGGCAGGCTTCGCACCGGCCGCCCTTCACATTGAAGGAAAACCGCCCGGCCGTATAGCCGTGCATTTTGGCATCCTTCGTAGAAGCAAACAGTTCCCGGATATCCGTAAAAACGCCGGTGTAGGTTGCCGGATTGGAACGGGGCGTCCGCCCGATGGGGGACTGATCGATATTGATCACTTTGTCCAGATAGGAAAGCCCCTCCATGCTGCGGAATTTACCCGGAACCGTACGGGTCCCGTTGAGTTTGGCCGTCAGGTTCCGGTAAATAATTTCGTTGACCAGAGAGGATTTTCCCGATCCCGAAACCCCGGTCACGCAGCTGAATGCCCCCAGCGGAAAGCGAACCGTAATATTTTTCAAATTGTTATGCGCCGCCCCTTTCACGGTTAAAAAGTGGCCGTTTCCCTTGCGCCGCCGGGTGGGAACCTCGATTTTTTTCCGCCCGGTCAGATAATCGGCCGTCAGGGAATTTTGGCAGGCCAGCAGCCCCGGCAGGCGGCCGGAATACACCACCTCGCCTCCGTGAATGCCGGCTCCCGGACCGATATCCACCAGGTAATCGGCGTTCCGCATGGTGTCTTCATCATGTTCCACCACAATCAGGGTGTTGCCGAGATCCCGCAGTTCTTTGAGAGCGGTGAGCAGTTTGTCATTATCACGCTGATGCAGCCCGATGCTGGGTTCGTCCAGAATATACAGCACCCCGGTTAAATGGGAGCCGATTTGGGTAGCCAGCCGAATCCGCTGACTTTCTCCCCCGGAAAGGGTGCCGGCGCTGCGGGAAAGGCACAGGTAGGAAAGCCCCACCGTTTGCAAAAAGGAAAGGCGTTCCCGGATTTCTTTTAAAATAGGGCCGGCAATCACCTGCTGATTTTCCCCGAACGAAAGGGTGGAAAGGAATTCCAGTTCCCCGGTAACGGGCAGCCGGCAGAATTCGTCCAGATTTTTGCCGCCGACGGTCACAGCCAGGGCTTCGGGTTTCAGCCGCGCGCCTTTGCAAACCGGGCAGATGCTTTCGGTCATATAGCTTTGCAGTTCGTTTTTGGTGTAGTCCGATTCGGTTTCCCGGTAACGGCGTTCCAGGTTGCCGACCACCCCTTCAAAAGCCGAATAATAGGTTCCTCCGCCCCATTCCGGCAGTTTTTCCAGTTCGATTTTTTCCCCGTCGGTTCCGTAAAGAATGGCGTGGCGCTGCTGATCGGTCAATTCGCAGAACGGGGTATCCAGGCTGAAGCCGTAATGTTTGGCACAGCCCTCAAAATACATCCGGGCAATGGTTCCGCGAAACCGGTTGGAGGAAGAAATATTCCATCCCGATGCCCGGAAAACCCCTTCGTTTAAGGATTTGTGCTCATCCTCCACAATCAATGCCGGATTGATGCTTAAAAAGGTCCCGATTCCGCTGCAATGCGGACAGGCCCCCAACGGATTGTTGAAGGAAAACATGGTGGGGGTGAGTTTCGGAATGCTGACCCCGTGTTCCTCACAGGCATAATTCTGCGAAAAATGCAGTTCTTCCCCCTCCAGCGGCTGAGCAATTACCATGCCGTCGGAAAGTTTGGCGGCGGTTTCCACGCTGTCGGTCAGCCGGGAGCGGATATCCTCCTTCATCACCAGCCGGTCAATCACGATTTCAATGGTGTGTTTGAGATTTTTTTCCAGCTTGATCTCTTCGGATAAATCGTAAAGATTCCCGTCGATGCGAACCCGGACAAACCCGGCCTTCCGGGCGGATTCCAATTCTTTTTCGTGGGTTCCTTTTCTTCCCCGCACCACGGGCGAAAGAATCTGGAACCGGGTACCGGCCGGAAGCTGCATGATTTTTTCCACAATCTGATCGGTGGTTTGTTCTTCAATCGGTTTTCCGCAAATCGGGCAATGCGGCACCCCGACCCGGGCATACAGCAGCCGGAGATAATCGTAGATTTCCGTTACCGTTCCAACGGTGGAACGCGGGTTTTTCGAAGTGGTTTTCTGGTCGATGGAAATAGCCGGGGAAAGCCCTTCAATGCTGTCAACATCCGGCTTTTCCATCTGCCCGAGGAACATCCGCGCATAGGAAGAAAGGGATTCCACATACCGCCGCTGCCCCTCCGCGTAAATGGTGTCGAAGGCCAGCGAAGATTTCCCCGAACCCGAAAGCCCGGTAAAAACAATCAACCGGTCCCGCGGAATCCGCAGATCAATGTTTTTCAGGTTGTGCTGTCTTGCCCCGTGAATTACAATTTCCTTATTTGCCATTCTCTTTTTCCGTCCTTTTTCGGTTGCCTATTCTTTTTTATTGTACCGCATTTTGATAAAAAGTGCAATTTTTTTCTGGGGGATTTCGCCGTTTTTTCTATT
>CAKSNI010000057.1 GCA_934476025.1 uncultured Eubacteriales bacterium
CTGCTTCACCGCCCGGCTTTGTTATCCGAATAGAATCACGCTGAATGTCAAAAAAGCAGGAAACCTGATTTCCCGAATCGGCTAATCAGTCGATTCGGGTACGGATATTCGCGAGGCAAATTGGTTATCCTTTCGCCTCTTCCGGCTTTACAAATTGAAATGTTCCCTCATCATTTCCGAGAAACAACGGTTTCGGCAATAGGTATTTCTGCATTTCTTTTCCCCCATCACATAAAAAAGGGCTGCGAATACAATCAGCCTCAGCAGCCCTTCGAAATATATTGAGATTTCAGACCGGATAAGGATAGTGCTTTAAATCAAACGATTGGGCAATGCAGTGCCGGGCATCGGTAAGATCCGAAAATACACCGTCGGCAATCATTTGCACACTGACATTGCCAATAGCAGTCGCCTCCACCGGGCCGGCAATTACCGGCATTTTCAGTTGAGCGGCCGTCAACTGGTCAAGATAGGCATCCCGGCAACCGCCGCCGACGATATGCAGTGCATCATAAGAAACTCCCGTGATTTTTTCCAGGGCCTCAACCGCCTTAGCATAGCAAACCGCCAGACTGCGGTAAATGACTGCCGCAATTTCACCCGGAGTTTCCGGAACCTGCTGATGAGTCACGCGGCACTCCTCACGAACCGCTTCAATCATGCTCTTCGGTGCGAGGAAACAGTTTTTCTGGCAGTCAACCACTGAATCAATATCCGCCTTTTCGGCCATTTCGCTGATTTGCGGAAAGGTGTAGGCACAACCCCATTCCCGCCGGACCGATTGAATCATCCAAAGGCCCATAATATTCTTGAGAATACGGTAGCGATATTCATAACCGCCCTCATTGGTGAAATTGGCTTCCATGGATTCCGGGGTGCAGACAGCCTCTTTGCTTTCGGTGCCAAGCAGGGACCAGGTGCCGGAACTTAAATACAGGCAGTGTTCCGAAGTCACCGGCACAGCGGCAACTGCCGAAGCGGTATCGTGCATCGGCGGAAAAACCACTCGGCAATCATAGCCGACCGTTTCGCGAACTTGATCGGTGAGGGATCCGATAATTGTTCCCGGCTTACAAAGCGGGCACAGCATTTCGGTTGGGAAACCGAGGCGCTCAAACAAAGAGCGATCCCAATCCTTAGACTGAATATCAATCAACTGACCGGTGGTAGCAATGGTATATTCACTGGCCTTCACCCCACTGAGCAAATAGGTCAAATACTCCGGAACAAAGAGAAAAGTCTTTGCTTTTTCCAGCTGATCGGGATGGTTTTTGCGAAGGCTCATCAATTGATATACGGTGTTAAAAATGGCCTTTTGAATGCCGGTACGGGCATACAATTCCTTTTCGCTGATCAAGCGGTATACTTCTTCATCCATGCCCTCTGTTCGGGAATCTCGATAGCTGACGGTATTTCCGATAATACGGTCGTTTTCGTCCAACAGAACAAAATCCACGCCCCAGGTGTCAATGCCGACCGAAACCGGAATCTTGCCGATTTTACGGCAAACCTTCATTCCTTCCAGCACCTGTTCGGAAAGATTTTTCATATCCCAGCAAAGAGAACCGTCCTGCTCATGCACCCCGTTTTCAAAACGGTAGATTTCTTCCAGAATCATTTTCCCGTTCTCCATATGGGAAAGGATGTGCCGGCCGCTGGATGCGCCGATATCAATGGCCAGATAATATTTCATTGCCGTCCGCCCTTTCTGTCACTGAAGAAATTTTTCCGGCAGGGTCACGCCGAAATCCTTTGCCAGAGCCCGGAAATCATCCGGTGTGATGGTTTGACGCTTTTTATCGGTCATACTTCTGACCTTCACAAGAATTTCGGCAGCCTTTTCAACGGTATGCATCAATCCGAAGGTCAAATCAAAGTCTTCCCCGGAACAGAACATCCCGTGATGCGCCCAGATGGCCACATCATATTCCCGCATCAGTTTGCTGGTGGCAACGGCAATATCACGGCCGCCGGGTACCATCCAGCCGACAACTCCGATGCCGCTGGGAAAAACAACCGGGCATTCTGTTGCCATTTCCCAGATTTCCCGGGTAAAGGCCTCATCGGTAAGGGGCAAAACAAAGGTCAAGGCAATGGTGTTGGCCGGATGAGCATGATAGATCACCCGATGTTTTCCGCCGCTGACTTCTTTTTTGATTTCATGGTTCATCAAATGAGTCGGCAACTCGCTGGTCGGGCGTGCTCCGTTCAAAAGGCCCCAGACAATCCGGAAATTCTTTCCCTGGTCATCCACTTCGATGATGCCGGTGTTGGCGGCAGGATCCAAAATCACATTCCGCATATACTTGCCGCTGCCGGTGACCATGAAGTATTCACCGGCAAGTCCCGGTACTTCGGTTCCGATCGGGGTCCAATCGCGATCCAGCGAAAACTGATCCGATACCAACTGCACTTCTTCCGGTTTCAAACGGTAGGAAAGATTTCCGCCGTTGCGTTCATGCCATCCCTGTAAAAAACCGTCATTGGCCATTCTCACAAATCCCTGAACAAATTCCGCATCCAAAATATTCATGATTTTATCCCCTTTTGCTTAATACATTCTTCTCGTAGGTTTTTACTTCCTCTAACCAATCGGCGCCGGCTACTCCGCTGCGACGGACAAATTCATCCCAAACATCCCCCAGAGGATAGGTTTTAAGTTCTTCGGAGAAAACAAGCAGATCGGTAAAGTTTTCACTGTCCTGCATTTCCTTCATCCGATCCCAAGGGGTCAGCATGGCCAAAAGCAGTGCTTTTTGGAAGTTACGCATTCCGGCTACCCAGGCGGCAATCCGGTTGATGGAAGCATCGAAGTAATCCAGAGCCATTACCACCCGGTCAAGCGCATGATTTCTGACAATTTCTTTGGCAATATCGCGAACGGTATCATCAAACAGTACCACATGGTCCGAATCCCAGCGAACCGGACGGGTAACATGAAGGGCCACTTTGTCACTGAAAACGAGCATTGACGCAATCTTATCGGAAACATCTTCCGTCGGATGATAATGGCCGTTATCAAGCAGGCACATCAGGTTGTTTTTGGCACAGTAATTCATATAGAATTCAGAAGAACCGACCGTGCAGGATTCCAGGCCGATCCCAAAAACCTTGGATTCCAGGGTTACATAGACCAAATTCCGGTCATACGGTTCACTGAGAATTTCATCCAAGGATTTTTTCAGACGCATACGCGGCCCCATGCGGTCGGCGGGAATATCTTTAAAGCCGTCCGGAATCCAGATATTCAGCGTGCAGAAGGTGTGGAGTTCTTTGGCAAAATATTCCGCAATTTTCAGGCAACATTTCGCATGGCGCACCCAGAAAGAACGAATGGATTCATCCGCGCTGGAAAGGGTCAGACCGGCGGCCTTCGGATGGGAGAAAAAGGTCGGGTTGAAATCCAGACCGAGCCCGCGATTTTTGGCGAACTCAACCCATTTGGCAAAATGGCGCGGCAGCAACGCATCACGATCCGCCCATTCGCCCTCTTCAAAAATCGCATAGGAAGCATGAAGATTCAGGCGGTGCTTTCCGGGAATCAAAGAAAGAGCCTGATCGATATCCTGCATCAATTCCTGCGGATTGGTCGCCTTTCCGGGATAGTTTCCGGTGGCCTGAATACCGCCGCTCAGAGCCCCTTTGCGATCAAAGCCGCCAACATCATCCCCCTGCCAGCAATGCAGGGAAATCGGGGTTTTCAGCAAGGTATCCATCACCTGTTCGGTATCAATTCCAAGGGCAGCATACTTTGCCTTTGCTTCTGAATAACTCATAGTAGAACCTCCTGATTATTTTTTATCATTATACCTCTTTTTTGCAGCCAAAAAAAGGACTGTTTTGATCGGGTTTTACAACCTGATTCGACACCCCCGCTGCAGCTTTTCGGTACTGAAGCGGAGACAGACCGTATCGTTGACGAAACATTCGATAAAAATAAGCCGAATTTTCGTACCCGAGCGAAGCAATAATTTCATGAATGGGAATGACGGTATTGGAGAGCAAATAAGATGCTTTTTGAAGCCGGTATTGCTGAACCAGGCTTTGAAAAGAAACCCCGAAAGTTCGATGGATGCGTTTACTTAAAGCCCCCAGTGACAAACAAAGACGACGGGATAGTTCCGTCAGTGAAGCGGTGGCGTAATTTTCTTCAATATAAAGCAGCACATCGCTTTTTAAAGCGTGGGGCCCATTGCCGACGACATTCAGTCGATCCAAATGATTGGCCAGCACCGCCAACAGCAGCCCCATCGTTTCCTGACGGATTCGACGGGTATTCGGCTCATCATACAAAAGAGTCCAGACCAGATTTTCGATCAGGTTTTGTACCGGAATGACATCCGCCACCTGAAAATGCAGATAACCGACGCTGGCCTTACCGTCGAATAGACAACCGTTTAAAAAGTCCACAACCGGGTTTTCTTCACCGCCGAGAATTTCAAAAGCACGACCGAAAAACTCCGGCAAAATCAAAAAATTGACCGCAATATCTGCTTCGCCGGCCGGTTCAATTTCCTGACAGGCAGTTTGATCCAAAAGGAGTAATTCACCGGCTTCCAAGCGGATTTCAGTGCCATTGATGCGATGGCAGGTCCGGCCGGCACACATATACACCATTTCAATGTAGTTATGACGATGGGGCGGAAAATGAACAAACCGGGTATGAGGGCGAATCTGGATCAGATTTCCGCTTTTCAGCAGGCGGGTGCAGTCTATTCGATCATCGGTTTGCAAGCCGTATCTTTCCAATTCCAAATGCCCATTACGAAGCAGCTCATCTTCCTCGGGTGTTCGGACAGAAAGTTGTTTAAGTAAAAAGGGATTCATTTTCTCCCTCCTTTTTTCGGAACAATTCTAACATAAAAAGGCAAAAAAAGCAACCGCATTTGACAAAACAATGGGTTGCTTTCTTCTTATCGAATCCGTTTTCCGGTTGCCTCACTAAAAATGGCCGTTTCAAGAGCATTTAAGTAGCAGGAAACTTTTTTCCCTCCGTGGAAAAATATCATTCTTTCCCCCTTTACAATCGAATTTACCACCAAAATCCCACTTCCGGCAAAAATTGTATCCGGCATATTACTATAGCAATGAACTCCCGCTGATGTGAAAATTTTCTTCATCGCCCGACAGTCCGGAACAATAGGTCCACACCATATATTTGTTCCTTTTTGTGCGGCTACAACATTGCCCTTAACGGTTTTGGCCAACACGGTAACTTCCGGATCATCGGTCAAAAAACAGGGCTTCCAAAATTTTTCCGGTTTTTCCACTTCAATCCCCTCAAACAGACCTTGTCCGATCACTTTGGAATGATCCGTCGATTCCTTGATATGCATTCCGACTGTATGAGATATGTTTTCAACCGAAAAACCGGAATCGGTAACATAGCCCGGAGCACCAAAGAACAGACAGGTTTTCCCTTCTGTCAAACTGCGGATTTTTTGACTTTCCTCCTCAGAAATGTCATATTGATTCACAAAGATTATACAACGGTAACGATCTAAATCGGCTAATTTCAGATCGGAAATTTCAATGCAATCATACGCAACAGAACAACGGGAAACCGCTTCGAACATAACATATTCCGGATCCGTTACCTGACTGCGCACAAAAAAAGATGAGCAGCTGCAAACAATAAGAACATCTGCCCTTGGCTGATAGTCACATAGCAGCATTTCTTCCGCGATCCGATTCAGTTGTGCAATTTCGTTTCTCAGTTTTTCGTTTTCCCACCAGCCGACCTTATAATATATTCCGGACAACTTTGCAAACTGTGGCTGATTTTCAAGAAGAGAGGGAATCACGCGGTGATCATAGTACCAAAGCCCATGCCCTGCGCAAAGAGGCTGCATTACATTTCTGCGGAGCACAGATATGGTTTCCGGAAATTTCCTTTCATCGCCGCCGATTTCGCGAACGCACTCCGGATGTTGATCCATCTCTGTCAACCAAAGCATCCCGTGCAGGCGCACCGATTCCAGCAAGCCACGCTGCATCGGGACACCTGTAGACAGACGATTATCCAAATAGCACATCGGACCACATAGAAAATCAATCCATTCGCGGTGAGCAAAAAGCAGATCAGGCCGTAAATGCCCACCAATTACTGCATTGTTCAGCCCAACATTAAAGTAATACCCATAAAACGTACCGGCAAGTCGATCCGGCAAATGCTCCTTTACAACGCGGCAGAAACGCAGAATGGCTTTTGGCGCGGACGATTGAAGCGTATTTTGTGCATCGATAATTGAACGCGAAATTTTCGGATCCCGAAAATTTCCGTGATCGCCCGACTGAAAATTTTCCGGATGAAAAGAAGCGTTTTCAAAAGTAACCCCGGGATCATTCCAGGCTCTTTGCAAAGCCTCTTCATTCTCATAGCTATTTATTAAATCATTGCGAAAAGCTTGAACCATTGGCTGAGAAACATCAATCCCCCATTGATGCCATTCTCCATAAATTCCGCAGGCAATTTGAAAGCCGAGAAAATGATTATAAACATCACTTTTCCGAATGGCTTCGCATAACTTTTCTAAACATTCCGAAGCCTGCTCTTGCCACAAATCGGAAGCAAGAGAAACCCGGATATGATGTTTGGCGTCATTGGCAATCAGTCGATCCTGCTCCCCGTTATCAATGCCGCCGACATCTCCTTCCGGCGTGCGGTAAATCACACATTCTTCCGGATGATCTCGCAGCCACCAATATGGCGGATTCATATGCAATCTTACCAAGACCAATTCATCCGGGTCAGCAGAAACTGCATTTTCAATTTCTGCCAACACCGCCGACGGGTCATATTGCTCTTTTTTGTGCCACCCAAGATGGATGCCTGTGTCAACATTTACCAGGTGTATCCCGGTGCGTGCAAACGCTGCAATATTCCGAGCAGCCTGAACGGTATTGCTTTTGGAGGCGGGAATGTCGCTCAGACCGTATAAC
>CAKSNI010000058.1 GCA_934476025.1 uncultured Eubacteriales bacterium
GTCTATGCACTCAATAGGATTGAACCGCCGTGTACCGAACGGTACGCACGGTGGTGTGAGAGGCTGGCTACTCAACGAATGGGCAGCCTCCTACTCAATTGATGCCGAGAATCGGGGCCAATTGTGCGTAAACCGCCGGATTGCCGCAATAAAGAGGACTGTTTTGGCTCAGGGACGGCAGATTCCCGGCACCGTCGGTTACGATTCCGCCTGCCTCGCGAATCAGCAAACTGCCGGCAGCATAGTCCCAGGGGGAAAGCATCATTTCAAAAAAGAATTCCGTTCGCCCGGCGGCGACATTGCATAAATCAAAGCAGGAGGAACCGCTGCGCCGCAAATCCAGACACCTTTCCAAAACGGCCGGAAGTTTTGAAAACAAAGCCGGTGTCAGTTCCCGATAATAGGGAGCTGTTCCGAAAACGACGATTCCGTCGCCCAGCGGACGGCGGCTAACCTGAATGGGATGCCCGTTCAGAAAAGCACCGCCTCCGGCTTCGGCGGTAAAGAGTTCGTCGGTGTACGGATTATATAAAACCGCATATCGTACCTGTTTTTCCTGCGCCAGCGCCACGGACACCATGCTGCAGGAAAGCGAGCGCATGAAATTGGTTGTTCCGTCGATGGGGTCAACAATAAAACAAAGCCCGTCGCTTAAGTGGGCATCGGCATCTTCTTCGCCCATAAAGGAAGCGCCCGGAACGGCACTAGAAAGAGCATTTTTGAGAAAGCGCTGGGTACTTAGATCGTATTCGGTAACAAAATTGGCGGTGCCGGGCTTTTTTTGAATCTGCGAGCGGGAAAGATGCGCGCGGGCAAACAGACGGCCGGCTTCTTTGACAATGGGAATCAGGGTAGTAAGCATGACAATTCCTTTCTCAAAATCATCCGGGGTTGTAAAAACGGCCCGGATGATGTATAATGAATCCATATTGGAAAAACCGATGGTCTGATTGTATCACAGCGTCGGAAAAATTGCAAGGAGAACGCAACAAAGAGGTGGTTTTGTGGAATTTGCCAGAGCGTTTATTACCGTTTCCCGGTATGTTTTACCGTTTGTCGCGGTATTGTTGACGGCTTTTTGCACATTGGATCTGCTGCTTTTTAAAAAGCGCCGCTTAAAGGCAGAATTGATTTTGGATGATATGCAGCGTTTTGAAATCAACGGGACGCAAACGCTGATCGGATCCGGCAGTCGATGCGATCTGCGGATCCCCGGAATGGCTGAAGAACACGCGGTTCTCAGTTATTCCGCATCCGGATTCTGTGTCTGCCCGCTGCCGGGGTGCAGCTTGAGCGTTTCAGGCCGTTCGGTTCGCAAAAGCACCCCGATCGGTTCCTATGACGAAGTATCTCTCGGCGATCGGAAATTCACGGTCCGCCAGTCCGGAGTTCCTTCCCAAAAAGGAAAGAAAAACTTTTCAAGTGGCCTTTTCGGCAGTCTTTCCCTTTTTTTACTGAACCTTTATGAAATGCTGATGGCCCTTTCGTTTATCCTGACCGATTCGGCCAAGGCTTTTCCGGCAGTTTTGTGTTTCGGGGCGGTTGGAATCACCGGCATGGTCTTGCTGGCTGTTCGAAAATTTCGGAATGATCCGTCTTTGAGCGTGATTTTTCTTTTCCTTTGTACCAACGGCCTGGCGGTTGCGCTGCAAAATTCGGTCTCCGATGCTTATAAACAGCTGCTTTGTATGGCGGTCGGCCTGGCGGCGGCTATCCTTATCAAACGGGTTCTGCTCTCTCAAAAAGCTATCCCGGCTTTGCGGATGGCGGCCTTTGTCGGAGGAATTGGCCTGTTAATGGTGAATGCGGTTTTCGGAAAGGTGTACAACGGTTCCCAAAACTGGATTCATATCGGTCCTTTTTCACTGCAGCTTTCGGAATTTGTGAAAATCGCGCTGGTCTTTTTGTCAATGGCCTCCCTGAATGAAATCGCCCGAAAACGGAATGCCGTCGGATTCCTGGCTTTTTCTCTGCTGAGCGTGGCGGCACTGGCTTACTTCCGGGATTTCGGCACCGCTTTAATTTACGGGGCGGTATGCCTGACGGTCCTGGTGCTTCGACTTGCGGATATGAAATGGATTTTCGGCGGGCTGCTGGCCACGGCAGCGGCCGGGGGAGTGGTGTTGCTGACGGTGCCTTATGTGGCGAAACGCTTTTTTGCCTTCGGCCATGCTTTTGAAAACGCAGCCACTACCGGATTTCAGCAAACCCGTACCATGATTGCCGTTGCTTCCGGCGGCCTTTTTGGGCAGGGTACCGGCGGCGGAAATCTCGGCCGTGTCAGCGCCGCGGATACCGATCTGGTTTTCGGGCTGCTGTGTGAACAGTGGGGGCTTTTGGTCGGCCTTTGCGTGGCGGCACTGTTTGCGGTACTGGCACTGTATGCGCTTCGCTGTTTGCGGGAGTGCCGGGATATTTCTTTTGGAATCGGTGCCTGTGCGGCAGCGGCAGTTTTTCTTTCTCAGGCCGCACTGAATATTTTCGGCTCGTTGGATCTTCTCCCGTTTACCGGGGTAACACTGCCGTTTATCAGCAACGGCGGTTCCTCCATGATTGCCTGCGTTGCCTTGACAGGGTTCTTCCGGGCAGCGGCAGAAAGTCGGGTGCGGGGTGGTATTTTCGGGGAGGAACAGGGATGAAAAAAATTTCGCTTCGGCGCTGTTTCGTGCTTTTTTTGATTGCTTTGTACGGGGCCGGAATGCTGCTGTTTGTGTTCCGCTACACAGCCAATGCCGAAAAGTGGGCTTTTTACGAAACAAACCGCCATGTTTATACCGACGGTCAAATTACTGAAATCGGCCCGATTACCGATTATGACGGAAACGTTCTGGCTGAAACGGTGGATGGAAAACGCCAGTACAGCGAGGATGCAGCCGTTCGGGAGGCTACCCTCCATGTGGTGGGGGATCGGAAAGGATTTATCAGCACGGGGGTACAGAATGCTCTGCGTGATCGCCTGACCGGGTATAATGAAATCAACGGGGTTTATACCTATTCCGGCAGCGGCTACCAGACCCGTTTGACCGTGAATTCGCAGGTCAGTGTCGCCGCCATGCGGGCTTTGGGAAATTATGCCGGGTGCGTCGGGATGTACAACTACAAAACCGGAGAGGTGATCTGTATGGTCAGCACCCCGACCTTCGATGTGGATGATGAGCAGGCCTGCGCGAACGCCGAAAGCGGTGCGGTATCCGGCATTTTTATGAATCGGTTTCTTTCTTCGGTTTATACCCCCGGATCTACCTTTAAAATGGTAACGGCGACGGCTTCGCTGGAAAAAAACGGGGACGCGGCGTACGATATGGAATTTATTTGCAAAAAAGGCGCTCAGATTGACGGTGAAACCGTTAGCTGCGTCGGCCGGCACAATACCATTACTCTGAATCGCGCTTTTTCTCATTCCTGCAACGCGTATTTTTCGCAGCTTGCGGTTTCCCTCTGAAAAAAGACGATGACTCACTATGCCGAAATGTATGGATTTAATCAAAAATTCAGCATTGACGGAATTCCGGCGGCTCGCTCGTCCTATCGGGTGGAAAATGAACGGGAAATCGATTTTGCCTGGTCAGGCATCGGTCAAAGCACGGTACAAATGAATCCGCTGCAATACCTTTGTGCTGTCGGTGCGATAGCCAACGGCGGGGAATACGCCCATCCGTATCTTGTGAAATCCATCACTTCCGAAGCCGGGTTCCCGGTCTATACCGCCAAAACCCAAACCACCCGGATGCTGAGTCGGGAAACGGCCGAAAAGGTGGCCGGCCTTTTGGATTACGCTGTGGAAGATAACTACAAAAAAACCACCTTCGGCAGCCTGGATGTCTGCGGAAAAACCGGAACGGCCGAAGTGGGGAACGGGGTGGAAAACTCCCTGTTTGTGGGCTTTTGTAAAGATGAAAATCTTCCGCTGGCCTTTGTGGTAGTAGTGGAAGGCGGCGGAAGCGGCAAAAAATCCGCATTGATGGTGGCCAACCGAACCCTCAATGCTGCCAAGGAGGCTTTGCAAACCGTTTCGTAATGAAAAGATTCTGACCGCGGCCGCCGTCACCTCTAAAAAGGGTGACGGCGGTTTTTCAGTGCAAAACACTGCCCGAAAAGGCAGGAACCCAGGCTCTTTTGACGGAATGGAAGTAACCGGGAAAATATCGTCGGGCTTTCGCCGAGTCCGACAGGATTGAAAAACTTTTTGTGAATTTTAAAAAAAGGGTTGCAATTTTGTAACTTATTGGTATAATAGAATTTGTAACTGTTTTGTAACTATTTGAAACCGTTTTGAAATGGATGTGAGAGTTGTGACCGGTTTCCTTTCCCGTTTTTTGCAAAAAGCCCGGGCTGTCTGTCGGACAGTGTCACAAAAGCTGCAGCACTTTTTCCGAATCTTTCGAAAGAAACGCCCGGCCGCTTTCGCGGCCATCGCTTCGGTTGCCGTAGTGGCAACGGCTTTCTTCTCCGGGCTGACCCTTGCGTACCATGTAATTTATAACGGCAGCGAAATCGGCCTTTTGAAGAATAAATCTGATTACGACCAGGCGGTAACGGTTGCCGGTTCTTTGATCGATTTCGGTGAATTGGATGAATGTGCTGCCAAACCGACTTTTTCAGTTACGGTCACTTCGGAAAAATATCTTTCCAGCCCGGATGATGTGGCAATTCACATCATTGAAAATACAAAGCAGGTGGTTTATGCCGATGCCTTGTTTGTGGACGGAACCTTCCGTGGCTGCGTGGATTCTTCTATGAATCTTCAAAATCATGTTGATGAGTATCTGCATTCCTTTGATCCGGAGGAAGGGGAGGTGGTTTCCTCTTCCTTTACCCGGAATGTTATGGTGGAAAGCGGCTATTATGTGGCACAGACCGACGGGAGCTTTTCTCAGATTGACGGAATTCTTTCCAGCCTTGAAGTGCAAACCGTGGTGGACTTGAAGGAACAGAGCAGCATTCCTTTCGGTTCGGTAACCCGCAAGAGCGATGCCCGGAACATCGGTGAGGTTGTAACGGCCGTTTCCGGGGTTCCCGGCGTTAAAGAATCGGTGCAGCGGCTGACATATGTGAACGGGCAGCAGACCGATTCACAGATGTTGGAAGATGTTGTGGTGGAAGAACCGGTAGAAGAAGTGATTGTTGTCGGTACCCGCCCGGTTCAGCGGGTCAGCGCCGCTTCGGTGTCCAGCCTCGGGCTGATCTGGCCTCTCAAGCGCTCGGGCAATCAATTGGTTTCCGCCTATTTCGGTGACGGACGCAATCACAAAGGGGTGGACATTGCATCGCCTGCCGGAACGCCGATTTATGCCGGCCAAAGCGGAACGGTGACAACCGCCACCTTCAGCAGCAGCTATGGTAATTATGTGGTAATTGACCACGGAAACGGATATCAGACCCTTTATGCACATGCCAGCAGACTGTATGTTTCAGCCGGCGAAATCGTGACGCAGGGGCAGGTGATTGCCGCTGTGGGAAGCACCGGTATTTCAACCGGCAACCATTTGCATATCGAAGTGATTTGCAACGGCTCCAAACTGGATCCGGCTCCCTTCCTTGGTTTGTATTGAATCGATTTGGTTTTTGGAAAAACAGAAGAGGCAGCGGAAAACCGTTGCCTCTGTTTGTTTACAAAATTACTCTTTTTGCGGCTGTGTTGCTGCTTTTTTAGATGCCGGCCATTCCATTCAACCGGGTTTACTGTTATAACGAACCGCCTCCAGGGATCGTGACCCACGGAGGCGGTTTTGGATGATCGGATAACCGAATCAGATCTTTTCGCCGTTATTGTAGCGTTCAACAACGCGTTTAATACGATCAATCGGATTGAGAAGGCTGCTGATGGAGTTATCGCAGTTGAGCGTATCAACCAACAGAGCAATGTATTTGGCCATGTTGACATTGCAATACCACTCTCTGGAAAGCAGTTCAGGAGAATTGTAAATCAGGTTGGTGGTAAAGACTTTGTCGATCAGGCCGTTTTTGTAATACTCATCGAATTTTTCGAGACCTTCCACAAAAAGTCCGAAGGTGGAGAACATGAAGATCCGGCCGGCACCGTCTTTTTTCAGCTGAGCGGCAATGTCCAGCATGGATTCGCCGGAAGAAATCATATCGTCAACCAGAATCAGATCTTTGCCGTGGATGTCGTTCCCCAGGAACTCATGGGCTTCAATAGGGTTTTTCCCGTTGACAACGACCGAGTAATTCCGGCGTTTGTAGAACATACCGAGCGGAAGGCCGAGAACCGAGGAATAATAAATGCACCGGCCCATGCCGCCTTCATCGGGGGAAACGATCATGGTATGATCCTTGTCCAGTTTGACATCCGGAACATTTTTCAACAACGCCTTAATCATCTGATAGGTTGCCTGAACATTGTCGAACCCATCCAGCGGAATCGCATTGTTCACGCGCGGATCGTGGGCGTCAAAGGTGATAATGTTCTTAACGCCCATGTTGACCAGTTCCTGCAGCGCAAGGGCGCAGTCCATGGATTCCCGGGTGGTGCGGCGGTGCTGACGGCCTTCGTACAGCATCGGCATGATGACCGTCAGGCGTCTGGCTTTTCCGCCGAAAGCGGCGATGATCCGCTTTAAATCCTGAAAGTGATCATCCGGACTCATGGGAACTTCCTGCCCGTACATTTTGTAGGTAACGCTGGGATTGAAACAATCGCAAAGAATATAGGCATCCATTCCGCGGGCGGTGTGATTGAGTACGCCTTTGGCCTCACCGGTGCCGAAACGAGGACAGTTTGCCGGGATGACAAACGATTCGTCGGGGCCGGCGTTTCTCCACTGGGTCAGATAATAATCAACCTTGGAAGCGATATCTTCGCATCCGCGCATACTGATGATCGCAAGATCCCCATAGGGAGTATGCTTGAAATCCATACTTGCCATTTTTTACTCCTCCTGAACCGATCATAATGATCCGTTTATACTACCTTTATC
>CAKSNI010000059.1 GCA_934476025.1 uncultured Eubacteriales bacterium
GGCTGACCGGTTGTTTTCAGCCGAAAAAGTGAATTTGCCAATAAGAAGGCGGCCGTTTTCCTTTTGGAAAACGGCCGCCTGCAGGGCCTTTGATTATTTATCTTCCTTTCCGGGATTCTTCCGCTTTTTCACGGCTTCTTTGGTGCCGTCCGGACGAAGAATCACCATGTGATCCAGCTGCGCTTCCAGATTCTCCTTATAAGCGTTGATATAAGCCCGCCGAAGTTCGGCCTGCTCGGCCTTTTCCCCGTCGCTCAGACCGCTTTCCCGCTGCTTTTTGGCCAGCTCGTTAATGCGGTCGATGGTTTTTTGATCGATCACAGTTCATTTCTCCCTTCCAGCGCCCGGGTCAGGGTGCGCTCATCGGCATATTCAAGATCGCCGCCAACCGGAATCCCGTAGGCCAGTCGGGTGACCTTGATACCGAGGGGCTTGATCAGCCGGGTAAGGTAACTGGCGGTGGCTTCTCCTTCTACATTCAGATTGGTGGCCATAATGACCTCTTTGACCATTGGGTCGGAAAGCCGGGCCATCAATTCCTTTACCTTCAGCCGGTCGGCCCCGACACCGTCCAGCGGAGAAATGCAACCGTGCAGAACATGGTAAAGCCCCCGGTATTCCCGGGTTCTTTCAAAAGCCAGAACGTTCCGCGGATCCTCCACAACGCAAATCACCGAACGGTCCCGGTTCGGGTCGCTGCAGATCGGGCAGAGTTCTTCGGTACTCATGGCCTGACAGCAGGAGCAAAAATGAATCTTTTCCCGGGCGTTCAGAATTGCCTGCGCAAAATCCCGGGAGAACTTTTCCGGTTGTTCCAGCATAAAAAAGGCCAACCGTTGAGCGGTTTTGCGGCCGATGCCCGGCAGCTTTTCAAATTGATTGCAAAGCTCGTTTAAGGGCTGTAATTGGTATGGCATATCAGAACATCCCGGGCAGATTCAGCCCGCCGGTGATGGCTCCCATTTCTTCTTCGGCGGTTTTGGCAGCGGTCTGGATGGCTTCGTTGACCGCAACGGTAATCAGATCCTCCAGCATTTCCGCATCTTCCGGATCGATGATTTCGGGGTTGACGGTCAGCTTGCGGATCAGGTGGTTTCCGTCAACTACGGCGGTTACCGCACCGCCGCCGGCTGTGCCGGTGTATTCACGGGATTGCAGATCTTCCTGCAGGGTGGCCATTTCCTCCTGCATTTTCTGCGCCTTCATCAGCATGGCATTCATGTTTCCGGGGCCGCCGGATTGGGGAATTCTGACTTTCATGTGGGTTTCTTTCCTTTCCATGATATCCGGAATGCGTCAGGATTGCATCCGGTCGTTTAAAATTTCAAGCGGATCTTTTCGAACCGGTTCGGCGGATTCGCCGGGACGATAGGGCCCTAACCGATAGGACCGGCCGGCCACCTGCTCCAGCGCCTTTTTGATACTGACCCGCAACTGGGAATTGGCGTTGATCATTTGGCGGAAAAGGGGATTCGGTGCGTCAATCAGCAGAAATTCCCCTTTTAGATAGGCTTTGGAATCGTTGAGAATCCCGATGGTCGGGGGGCAACTGACCGCGAGAAGCGACAAAACCTCCCGCCAGGCCCGAAACGGTATGATTTTTTCCGGATCACCGGAGGCTTTCGGGGGGGCTGAAACTCCGATTGCCTCGGTCGGCATTTCCGGATCGGCCGGAATTGCGGCAGAGGCGGTCGATGCCGGTGCCTCAGCGGAAACCGGGGCGGATGTCGGATGAGAAATCGCGGTTGCCGGCCGGGAAACCGGAGCCTCGGCTTCTTCCTTTAGACAAAGACGGATCAGAACAATTTCCATTTGCAGCCGCCGGTTGCCGGACTGCATCTGAACACCGGCTTCACTCAATCGGCGCAAAATGCCGAGCAGGTCGGCCAGGCGATATTCGGCGGCCTGACGCTGCAGCTGTTCGATATGATCGGCGCTGCAGACAATCGGAACCTTGTTGTTTTTGCAGGTTTTGACAATCATTAAGTTGCGGTAATGCTCGGTCAGTTCGTTGAGCAGCCGCAGCATATCTACTGAATCGTTATACAGCCGGTCCAACAGCGCCAGGCAGGCCTGAGCGTCGGATTTTAAAACGGCATCGGCCAGTTGAACCAAGTATTCCTTTCCGGCCATTCCGCAGACCCGGGTGACGGTTTCTTCGGTGATATCGGAGGAAGCGGCACTGCAAAGATCCAAAAGACTCAGTGCGTCCCGCATTCCGCCGTCGGCGGCTACGGCAATGAGCCGTGCAGCCTCGTCTGAAACGGTGAAATGTTCCTTTTCGGCAATTTCCCGAAGCCGTCGGCAGATGCAGTCTGCTTCAATCCGGTGAAAATCGAATCGCTGACAACGGGAAAGGATGGTGGCCGGCAGTTTGTGCACTTCGGTGGTGGCCAGAATAAAAACGACGTGTTCCGGCGGCTCCTCCAGCGTTTTGAGCAGAGCGTTAAAAGCACTTTCCGAAAGCATATGCACTTCGTCGATGATATACACCCGGTATTTTGAATCGGCCGGAGCGTAATTGATTTGATCCCGAAGGGAACGGATGTCGTCTACCCCGTTGTTGGAGGCGGCATCGATTTCGGCAATATCGGTATTGCTGCCCTCGGCAATCGCCCGACAGGACTCACACTCTCCGCAGGGATCGCCGTTTACAGGGGAAAGACAGTTGACGGCTTTGGCCAGAATTTTGGCGCAGCTGGTTTTGCCGGTTCCCCGGGTGCCGGTGAACAGATAGGCATGAAAGACCTTCCCGGCTGCCAGTTCGTTTTTCAGGGTTCGAGTGATAGGATCCTGCCCGACAACATCGGAAAAAGTGACGGGACGGTATTTTCGGTACAGTGCCTGGTAAGCCACGCTGCCGCTTCCTTTCTGTTCAAAATTCCCTGTTCGGGTGAAAAAATTCCTGCGTGTATCAGTGTACGAATGGACCGATTGACTGCGGCACACGGAAAACACCACTTAATGCTGCTCGGTTCCCCGCCTGACATGGTTCATGGGATCCCGTTGCACAGGACCCGCCCATTCGCACACTGATGCACGCAGGCTTCAGCCTGTTTATTATAATGCATTTTCCTGCCTTTTACAAGTAGGAATTGAAAAAATTTTTGAAATATGATATAATCGATGAGAAAAAAGATTTTTTCTCAGAAAGCCCGGCGGGCCAAAAGAGCATTCTCGGTTTTTCCGGAATTGCGCGAAGCAAAAACCAGGAACAAAGGAAGATTCAAAATGACATCCGTAAAAGAATACATTCAAAGCCATTGGCAGGATACCGTCCGCCTGAATCCGCGGGACAAGGGCCGTCTGCTCGGCCTGCCGAAACCCTACACCGTTCCCTGCATCGGGGATTTTTTTCAGGAAATGTATTATTGGGACACCTATTTCACCAATGTGGGGCTGATTCTTTCCTCCCGGGTGGATCAGGCCAAAAACAATTGCGAAAATATGGCTGCGTTGATCTGCCGGTTCGGCTTTATGCCCAACGGCAACCGCACCTATTATCTCAACCGCTCTCAACCGCCGTTTTTTTCTCGGATGGTGGCGCAGGTCTACCGGGAAACCGGCGAGAAGGAATGGCTGGAAGGGATGTGGGAACCGCTTTGCACGGAATACCGTTTTTGGCAGGAAAAACGGATGACCGACTGCGGATTGAACCGCTATTACGGGTATGCCGGCGGAGAGGTGACCAAAGGGGAAAACGGCCGGGCTTTTTGTACCCGGATCGGTCGCCCGGCACCGCAGGATGCAAAGGAATTGGCAAAACTCGGGGAAAGCTTTATGAGTTTTGCCGAAAGCGGATGGGACTGCAACAGTCGGTTCGGCCTCTATGCCCAGAACGGCGTGCCGGCAGATCTCAATGCCTTGCTGTACGGGATGGAAAAAGATCTTGAGCATTTCGCCGAAATTTTGAACCGGCCGGGAGAACGGGCCTTTTTTGAAAAAGCCGCCGAAGAACGGGCAGAACGAATGCGGAAAATTCTGTGGAATGAAGAAATCGGGGCTTTTTGTGACTATGATTTTGCGGAAAAGAAACTGCACCGATTGGCTTCCTGTGCGGCCTTTTATCCGATGACAACCGGTTTGCTGACCAAAGAAGAAGCCGCCAAAACCCGGAAACTGCTTGAAAAACTGGAATTTGAACACGGGGTCGCCTGCTGTGAAGCACGGGAGGATCTGATGAATCTGCAGTGGGATTATCCGAACGGATGGGCCTGCCTGCATTATATGGTGGTGGACGGGCTGTTCTCCTATGGTTATCGGGAGGATGCACTTCGGATTGCCGAAAAGTATGTCCGGACGGTGGAACGCAATTTTGAGTCAACCGGCAATCTTTGGGAAAAATACAATGTAGTAACCGGCGAAGTGGCTGTCAATAAGGAATACAAAACGCCGCCGATGATGGGGTGGAGTGCCGGAATTTATCTGTACTGCCGCTCTTTGTTGGATTCCGCAGCGGAAAACGCCTGACCGCATTCCGACAAACAGTTGAAACATGACGGATATTCTGTTATAATACCCCTCAGAGGGCTTTTTGCCAAAAGACGAAAAGCAAGGAAAGGAAGAGATCAGGGTGAACGAATTTGACCCGAAACAATTTTTTGATTTGAGCCATACCGAAGCGGCCCCGCTTTTTGAAGGCGTGGAGGCGGTTTGGCAGGTACTTGCGAAAATCGGGGAATTTATTGAACAACTCGGCCCGACACTGGACAAACAGGTGTACGAACAGGTGGCACCGAGTGTTTGGATTGCCAAAAGCGCAAGGGTAGCTCCTTCGGCTTTGATCACCGGCCCCTGTATCATCGGGGAAAATACCGAAGTGCGGCACTGTGCGTTTATTCGCGGAAAGGCCCTGGTCGGCCGGGACTGTGTGATCGGTAATTCCACCGAACTGAAAAATGTGATTCTTTTTGATCATGTACAGGTTCCGCATTACAATTATGTCGGGGATTCGGTTCTCGGCTACCGCAGTCATATGGGGGCGGGGGCCATTACCTCCAATGTAAAGGCGGATCGCTCCTTGGTAAGCGTTCGGGTCGGGGATCGGAAAATTGAAACCGGCCTGAAAAAATTCGGAGCTATCCTGGGAGATGGGGTAGAGGTCGGCTGTTCGTCGGTGTTGAACCCCGGCACGGTCATCGGGAAATCCAGCAGCATTTATCCGCTTTCCATGGTTCGCGGGGCGGTTCCGCAGGGGTGCATTTATAAAAACCAAAACGAAATCGTCGTAAGGAAGTAACGAATGGAAAAATGGGATGTTCTGAATGAGAACGGGGTTCCGACCGGCCGTGTGGCCGAACGGGGAAACGGAACGCTCGGTCCCGGGGAATACCATCTGGTGGTACACATCTGGGTGGTATCTTCAAAGGGAGAATTTCTGATTCAAAGGCGAAGCCGGGAAAAAGCGCTGATGCCGGGGGAATGGGCCGCTACCGGCGGTTCGGCTATTTGCGGGGAAACCAGTTTCTGCGCCGCTCAGCGGGAATTGCTGGAAGAATTGGGTATTGCCGGGCCGATCCGGTATTTAAAAAAGATGGGGCGAATCAAAAAGAGAAACTCGTTTCTGGATATCTGGTTTATGAAAAGCGATACCCCGGTGTCCGGCCTTTTGCTTCAGCATTCGGAGGTGGCCGAGGCCCGTTGGGTCAGCGAACAAAAGCTCCGGGAAATGATCCGGGAACATCGGTTCCATCATTACGGAGCGCCCTATTTTGAATTGATTTTTCAGTATGCAAAGGAATATCGTTATGAGTTTGAGTGAAACAACGGTCAAAGAAAATAAATGTCCGGTTTGCCACGGCTATCTTTTCGAAGAGGATGATGTGGTCTGCTGTCCGATCTGCGGCGCTCCGCATCATCGGGAATGCTGGAACTCACTTTCTCACTGTGCGCTGCAGGCCGATCATGGAACCGATCGGGAATACGATGTTGTTCGCCGGCGGGAACAGGAAGAACAAAAGCAAAAAGCGGCCAAAGTTCCCTTCCCCGAAAAAGGGGATGGGCCCAAAAACGGGTTTCCGCAGTTTCAGCCGGGGAGCGAGGCCTCCGATGTCCGGGTGGAATGCCCCCGGTGCCATGAGGTCTATCCTTTGACCCAACCGGCCTGTCCGAAATGCGGCCTGCCCAATATGATGGCGCGGGGCTTTTCGGTACCGGATCCGCTGGGAGGTGTATCCCAAAACACTCCCTTTGCCGACGGAGTAACCGCCGGGGAAGCGGAACAGTTTGTGTTGTCCTCTTCCGGGTATTATCTGCCACTCTTTGCGGCCTTCCAAAAGGGCAAAAAAGTGGCGTTTGACTTGTGGGCGCTGCTTTTTCCGACTGCCCGCTTTGCTTTTCGGAAAATGAATCTGTACGCGTTACTGTGCGGATTGATTGAAATTGCAGCTACCCTTTGTATGCTGCCGCTTCAGGTTTTTATGCAAAAGAACGAACTGATCCGGGCCAACGATGTTTATGCCTATCTCAGCGATTCCTCCCACATGACACCGCAATTGATCCGGCTTTCCCTTCTGGCACTTTCCGGAATGATGTTGATGCTGGTTTTGCGGATTCTTTGCGCGCTGTTCTTCTCGCGGATTTACTATCGGTTTACCACCCGGAAAATCGCCGAAATCAAAAAGGAAAGTTCCGGCGATGCGGAAGAAATCCGGGACGCCTGCCGGCGCAGCGGAAATGTCAGCTTTTTCGGCTTTTTCCTGGCGCTGATGGCGGTGCAGTATTTTCCGGTCATTCTGTTTTCGCTCTTTTAATACCGAATCGAAGGAGAAAGGTTGAAACATTGTAATCGAAGTACCTTTCTCCAAAAGGGCGCAAAAGAACAAGCCCCCTAAAAGCGGGCAAAAAATGAAGTTGTGCTTCAAGTCTATGCAGTAGTCGGCGTTGTTGCCAAGTCGCCCTGTCGCCGGAGGCGGTAAAGTTCCGGGTTGTAA
>CAKSNI010000060.1 GCA_934476025.1 uncultured Eubacteriales bacterium
TACCAGAACTGTTCCGAATGGATATGAAGTTTCTGATTGGTCCATTTTACAGCCGGAGAGATGATATTGCCGGTCAGGATCAGCACAAAGTGATACATTCCGAAAAAGATATAATTCCACCCCGAACCGTGCCACAGGCCGTTGCAAATCCACACGCAAAACAGAGCGATGCTTCCGGCCACCAGCGGGCCGAAATGGTTCCCGAGTTTTTTGCGGGCCGAAGAAGTCAGGTTTTTCATCTTCCTGGACATCGTAACCGGATAGAAGATATAATCTTTAAACCAGGTGCCCAGGGTAATATGCCACCGTTGCCAGAATTCGGAGATGGTTCGGGAAAAGAACGGGTGACGGAAGTTTTCCGGCAGCGTTACCCCGAAAATCTGCGCGACGCCGATAACGGCATCCATAGTTCCCGAAAAGTCCATATAAAGCTGAACGGTATAGCAAACAGCCGCAAAGGCAACCACGCCGCCCTGATATTCCCCGTAATGGTCAAAGACCTGTTTGATCAGGGGGTTCAGGCGATCGGCCACCACCAACTTTTTCATCAAACCGTAGAGAATCCGCTGACCGCCGAGAACCAGCTGATCGAATTCGATTTTTCCGACATTCCAGAGGGAATCCGCCGTTTGAGAATACCGGCAAATCGGGCCTTCCACAATCTGCGGAAAGAAGGAAAGAAACAACGCCAGGCGAAAAGGGTTCTCATCCGGCTGGACGGTTTCCCGTTCCACATCAAAAATATAGGAAAGTGCCTGCAGCGTAAAAAAGGAAATTCCGATCGGGATGGCATACTGCGGCACAAGAATCTGCAGCGGAATATGTACCAGGCTCAACAGACTGTTGATATTGCCGGTAAAGAAACTCAGATATTTAAAAAGCAGCAGCGTTCCGATATGGACAACAACCGCCAAAAGAAGAATTTTCTTTCCGGTGGACTGAAACCGCCGGCGGATTTCTTTGCGCTGCGTTTTGTCCGCTTCTTTTAAGGCCAAATCCCGCTTCTCATGCAGTCGGCCCAACCAAAGCCCGAAATAGTGCATGGAAAAACAGCTGAGAATCAGCACCAGAAGCAGCTTTCCGCTGATCATCCAGAAAAAGCCCCAGCTGGCAATCAAAAGCCAGTATTTCCGGAATTTCTGCGGAAAAATCATGTAAATGATAAGGCAAATCGGCAAAAAGAAAACGAGAAACATGACCGAAAAATAGGAGGTCATTTCATCTCCTCTGCCTGCCAAAAGCAGTTGGGATAATTCCATTCCTGTCTCCGTTCCGCCGCCGTAATTCTGTAACAAGCATTCCGTTTCTTTTTCGGCGGCGAAAAAAGAAACACTCCGTGCAATGATTTCGTCACAAAAGCGAAAATCGGCACAAAAATCCCGGGCAGCCGCTTTTCATGAGTCAAAAGCGACAGCCCGTTTTTCAAAGGTTCAAAAGCCGCAATTATTCGTCCTGCAGTCGCTGAATCATATTCCACATAGCCGCTGCGGAGTTAAAGTTTGCCGGAACCACTTCCACAGCCGGAACGGTGATATCGAATTCATCCTCCAATTCGGCAATCAGCGAAATAATCGACAACGAATCCAAATGATGCCCGTCAATCAGATCGGTGCAGGTTTCGTAATCAACGTCCGGTTGAATATCCTCCAAGATTTCAATCAGTTTTTCCATTTGACAACATCCTTTCACTTTCATTTCTTGTTGTTTGCCGGTTAAAGGAGGCGGTTTGGATCCGATCCCGGATTTTTTCCACGCAGCCATCCTCTTTCCGGATATAAACAGCCGGAAGGTCCCGACTCAAAAAGAGGGCCGTTCCCTCGGTAATGCTGTACGCTCCGGTTTTCTCGAATCGAAGAAAATCCCCGATTTCCACCGCAGGCATCGGCGCCTGTTTCATCAAAAGATCATTCATGGAGCAAAGAGAACCGCAAACGGTGCAGACCCGATCTTTCGGCCAATCCTCTTTTCCGACCACGCTGTAAAAGGGCAGTCGCATGGCCATATGCTGGCCGAAATAGGAAAGTTGATGCATTCCCCCGTCGGTCAGAAGATAATTCTGGCCCCGGTTGCATTTCAAATCCACCACCGGTGTAAAGAACGAACCGCACTCCGCCGCGATGCTCCGACCGAGTTCTATGGTAAAATCCACCCGGTTTTCCATTTGCTCCGCCGCTGTGCGAAAAACGGAAAGATACTCCTCCTCCGGGAAATCTTCATCCTGAAAATAGGCCACCGGGAAGCCTGTCCCGTATTCCAGTTCTTCTGCCCGGTACCCGATTTCCAAACGGAGCTTCGTTAAAAAGGCATCCAGTTTTTCCAATTCTCTGGCAAGTTTTTTTGCAGAAAATTTCTGCGTTCCCGAAAAGAACTGTATTCCGAGAAGCAAAAGTTCGGGATTCTCGTTTCTTTCGGTGAGAATCTGTTCAATTTCCTCTTGATTCATGCCGAACTGGCTGTCATTCGTCAGCCGAAGCAAAAGCGGAATCGGTTTTGCCCGTTCCTGTGAAAAGGAACAAAACATCCGATACTGCGTCATGGATTCCACGGTAAAAATCCGATCATCCGAACAAAGCAGCATTTCCCGAATAGCCGAAGGGGTTTTGTATACCCCGGAAATCACTGTTTTTTCGGCCGGAATTCCCTGAAAGCAGCAAATTTCCGCTTCCCCGGGTGAGCAAACCTCAAACCGGTCGGCCTCCTCCCGAATGTAGGGCGACAAAAACGGATTGGCCTTTACCGCATAACAAATCCGCATTTTTTGCGGAAGCCGGCTTCGCAAATACGCCATGCGTTCCTTGAGTTTGGCAATATCAAACAGGTAAAATGACCCGTCCTCCCGTGAGCATATCTGATTCATTTGGCCCCTCCCGTCATGGAATTCAAGGCCTTGCGATCAACCTTCCCGTTTTTGGTCAACGGCATGGATTCCACCCTTCGCAAAACCCCCGGAACCATAAAGGTCGGCAGTTTTTCCCGGGCTTTGGCTGCCACTTCCGCCTTTTCAATGCTGCCGACATAAAAACCTTTCAGGCGTTTTTTGACATCATCAAAAAGGCAGCAGCACCGTTCCACTCCGTCGATTTTGCCGATTTCCCGTTCAATTTCCTCTAATTCAATCCGGTGCCCCATATACTTGATCTGAAAATCTTTTCTCCCGCAGAAAAAAAGTTCCCCGGTTTCGTTGTATCGGGCCAAATCCCCGGTTTTATAAATGCGTTCCGGGTAATCGGAATTCAGCGGATTTTGTACGAAATGTTTCCGGTTTTGTTCTTCGCTGCCAAAGTACCCGAGAGCCAGAGCGGTTCCGCGAACACAGACTTCCCCGATTTCCCCGGGGCGTTCCACCCGACGATTGTCCGCATCAATCAGAAAGACCGATTCATTCGGAAAGGGCCTTCCGATGGGAATGCCGTCGGAATAATCCCGCTGCGAATCCAGGATATGATAGGTACAGTTACAGGTAATTTCGGTCGGTCCGTACAGATTGACATACATCGCATCGGGCAGATGACGCCGAAAATCCGCCAGGGCCTTCTGCGGCAACACTTCCCCGCTGAAAAGGATCCGTTATACGGATGTCGGCACCCGGTAATCGAGAGCGTGGAAAGCCGAAATCAGACAAAGGGCCGAAACCGCCCAAATCATGGTAGTAACCTTTTTTTCACACAAAAAGTCAATCAACCGAACCGGCTCGGAAAACAAATGCCGCGGAATCAAAGCAAGGGTGGCCCCCGTTTTTACGGCCGAATAAATATCTTTCACCGAAACATCAAAGTCCAGTGGTGCCTGATTGGCCAGAATATCCGATTCGCAAATCGAAAACAGTTGCGTGAAAACATCGATAAAATCAATCACACTGCGATGAGAAACCACAATTCCTTTCGGAACTCCGGTGGAACCGGAGGTGAAATTGATATACAGGGGATCGGTATCAATCGATTGGCTGCGAAGAGCTTGCAGCCTTGTTTCGTCCGACGGCTCCTGAGCCAATTCCTCAAAACAAAGAACCGTTTGCCCCTCAAAAAGTTCCCCGGCGCGCGAAGCGTGTTCCCGATCGGTGAGAATCACCCCGGGACGAAGCACCGCGACAATGCCGCAAAGACGGGAATCCGGGAGTTCCGGATTCAAAAATGAATATCCGCAGCCGGCATATACCGCCGCAAAAAACGAACCGACAGCGTCGATGCACTTTTCCATATAGACAGCCACCGGCCTGCCTTTGAAACCGCCCCGCCCGGCCAGCGCCGTTGCCACCCGGCGCACCCGGTTAACAAGAGCGGCATAGGTTATTGAAGAGAATTCATCGGTTATCGCTGTTTTATCGGGAAACTCTCTTGCCGATGCCTCCAAATATTCCAAAACACTACTTTGCACAATCAACCCACCAAAGATTTTTTGGTTTCAAAAGACCGTGTATGATGCTTTCTTTTTAAACCTTTACCATCTTACCACACTTACCGGCCGATTGCAAGGAATCAGTTATTAAAGTTGTTTTAAACCATGATTTTTTCCAAATATTTCCTACGAATTTCTATCGAATAGAAGAATCCGACGAATCGGAAGGCGGAATCTTTTTCCCTGGGAGTTCTCCGACTGCCATCTTCCGCATCGCCGCCTGCCGATCGGCTTCCAGACAATAAAGGAGCCTCTCCCAGATTTCCTGTTGTGTTTTCCCGGCCATACAATCATTCTCCCATCGATCCATCAAGGCTTTCTCTCCTATTCGTTTCGGCTACGCCTGCGTTCTTGGCATAGAATATGCCGAAAAAGACAATTTTATGCAAAAGGAAGGGCTTGCAAAACAGCGCCGGCTTTCTATCGAATAGGAGGCTGCCCATTCGTTGAGCAGCCTCCCTCTCACACCACCGTGTGTACCGTTCGGTACACGGCGGTTCAATCCTATTGAGTGCATAGACTTGTACGCTTCGGATATATCGTAATATCCCCTGCGTGCAAGTCTTTCATTTGTTATGTCTTTGGTTTTCTTCTTCGGCTTTGCGTGAACTCGGATATATGCGCCCTTTCCGTTCCTTCCCAACGCAAAGCCGAGAAACCGAAATTTCGGATTGAATATACGCTGACCGCTCGGCCCTTTTCGGTGTTTCCCTTGAACTTTAATTTCTTCTCAAGGTATGCCGTACTGGTTCCGAGTGTTCTTTAAGCCGAGGCAGAGCTTCGTCAACAGTCATTCCGTCAACTCCGCTTGCTCCCTTATTGGCTTTTACCCGCTTGTAGGCTTTGTTCAGGTTATCCCAGCTCAACACCTTTCAAGCAAGTCTGTACCGTCCTTTCGGTCAACCTCTCGACTTTCGTTAAACTTAAAAACCTTTGCGAGTTTGGGCTGGACACCGGTAACAGGATCCAATCCCATTACCATTACCTCTTTCATAAAAGAGAAAAGCAACGTTTTATTGCCTCTAATTTTAAATTTGTATCAGGATAACGAGGATGCTCGGCAGAATTTATATATCAATGTTCAACTTTATACGGTTTTTTGGAAGAGCCGTGATAATTTTTTTATTAGCGAGCTTTCGTTCATACCACTTATACAAAGAACTGCTTGACGGATAACCTAATAATGTAATCGTTGCTTGTACAGAACCGAATCGTTCAAATTCCTTTCATGCAGTTTCCATTTTCTCTTTCGTGTACATATTTGTCTACTCCTTTTGGAGTCCAGGAATATGTCCGCACCCCTTCTGCAATCAATTTTGTGTTCTGTATATTTTAAAAAGTTCTAATGTCATTATGCAAAAGCTCCGGCTTTACCTGCTTTGTTGGCGGAATTGCTTTGGTGAAAGGCCGTTTTTTTCTTTAAAAGCTTTGCTGAAATAAAGGGGATCCTGATACCCCGTTGACTCCGCTATGGTACGAATGCTGTAATCAGTTTTTTCTAACAGGCGGCAGGCCAGCTGCATTTTTAAGCTTAAACGGTATTGTGCCGGTGAAACGCCAACAACCGTTTTAAACAGGTGACAAAAACGCGACTGTGATAAATGGCACAAATTTGCAAGCTGCCGATTATTTACCTGCGCATTGCTGTACAGCTTTAAGTGTTCAATTGCCGGTTGAATCTTTTGATAATCCTCCTCTAAAACAAAATTCCCGGTTTGTACCACAGCGGAAAACTGCGCCAACAAAGCGGCCAAATAACCCGCCGCTTGCACGGGGGCGTGCCGGCCGCCAATTAACGCTGTTTTAATAATTTTTTCAAATAGCTTTGGGCTAAATTGCACGGTTTGATAACTCTCGCCCGGCTGCAGATGTAATTCCTCTAACAAGCTTTTTGCACCGTTGCACGAAAAATGCACCCAAAACGCCTCCACTCCGCTGCAAGCGTTATACCGGTAAAATTGCGGCATATTGGGGCTAAAAACAATAAACTCGCCGGCATTAAAGGGCTCCCATCGACCTTGCGCATTATTGTAGTAGCTTCCCTGCCCTGCAAATAAATAGATCAGCTGAAAATCCACCATTCCGTTCGGACGCTCAACGCTTTGCATTTTAACGACGGGGCGGTCTACCCCCGCTGTGTTCACGCTTAAAAACCGGGTGGTACAAAGGCGGTTCTTTTCATTTTTTAACAAGCTGGAATACACATAATTTTTATGAAACAAGGTTCGGTTAATTATGTAAAACTCATTATTTTGCATAGCTAAAACTCCAAGATTTTTTTAAATCATAACAGATTCGGCCAAAAAATTCAATAAGCCCACCTGGAAAAATAGCATGTTTTTCCAGGTTTTCCAGCAACTTAGGGCCTTGTAAAATAAAATCGATATCAAGTATTATATATTTACCAAAATAAATTGCAAAGTAGGTTTCATGCTATGTTAAAATTTGCTCCATCCGTTTTTGCGGTTGAAAAAAATTATATTATTATTGCCGTTACCGAAAGGCCGGCCATTGTAACTGTTGAGGTGCAG
>CAKSNI010000061.1 GCA_934476025.1 uncultured Eubacteriales bacterium
CCGCAAAGGGGGATGCTTACATGGCAAGTAAAAACATTATTGAACTCAAAAACATCACCATGTCTTTTGAAGGTGAAACGGTTCTTGACGGGATCAATCTGGATATCCGTGACAAAGAATTTATCACCTTCCTGGGGCCGTCCGGGTGCGGAAAAACAACTACCCTCCGCATTATCGCCGGCTTCCTGGAACCGGACAGCGGTGATGTTCTTTTTGAGGGAAAACGCATCAACGGCGTTCCGTCCTACCGTCGGAATGTCAACACCATTTTCCAGCGGTACGCCCTGTTTCCGCATCTGAATGTTTACGAAAACATCGCATTCGGTTTGCGGGTCAAGAAGCTGCCGGAAGCGGAAATCGACCGCAAGGTTCGCGAGATGCTCAAATTGGTCAACCTGACCGGCTTGGAAAAACGGCGCACCGAAAAACTGTCCGGCGGTCAGCAGCAACGGGTTGCCATTGCCCGGGCCCTTGCAAACGATCCGCGGGTTCTTTTATTGGATGAACCTCTTGCCGCACTGGATCTAAAGTTGCGCAAAGATATGCAAAACGAACTGAAAAAGATTCAGCAGCAAATGGGTATTACCTTTATATTTGTTACCCACGATCAGGAAGAAGCCCTTTCCATGTCTGATCGCGTCGTGGTTATGGATGCCGGAAAAATCCAGCAGGTCGGTACTCCGACCGACATCTATAATGAGCCGAAAAATGCTTTTGTCGCAGATTTTATCGGAGAATCCAACATTCTGGACGGAATTATGCAGAAAGACTATGTCTGTGAATTTTCCGGCTGTGTTTTTCCCTGCCTGGATGCCGGGTTTGAGCCGAACGAAAGAGTGGATGTGGTAGTCCGTCCGGAAGATGTTGATATTGTTCCGACGCAGGATGGGATGCTCAAAGGCACCGTTACCTCGGTTACTTTTCTGGGAGTGCACTACGAAATTATTGTTGATATCGGTGGTTTTAAATGGATGATTCAAACCACCAATGAACACAAGGTCGACGAAACCGTCGGCTTGCTAATCGAGCCGGACGCGATTCATATCATGAAGCGTTCGGAATATTCCGGCAAGTACGGCGACTATAGTTCTTACAGCGACGAAATCGACCACCTTTCCGATGTAGAGGAGGAAGAAGATTGAACAAAAAGAGCTTTGGCAGCCGGATTCTTTCCGCTCCGTATATTGTCTGGGCTGCTTTGTTTATCATCGTTCCGCTTCTCATTATGGGCTACTACGCCCTGACCGATGCCTCCGGAAATTTTTCGCTTGCCAATTTTGCCACCATCGGCCGCTATAAAAAGGCCTTCCTGATCTCCATTTTGTATGCCGTTATTGCTACCGTAGTTACCCTGCTCGTTTCTTATCCGGTTGCCTATATCATGACCCGAATGAAGCCGGGCTCCCAGCGGATGGTGATGATTTTGGTGATGCTTCCGATGTGGACAAACTTTTTGATCCGCACCTATTCCTGGATCACCATTCTTGCAAACACCGGTTTGATCAATACCTTTCTTTCCAAACTCGGAATCGGTCCGCTGCATTTAATGAATCGGCCGGGAACGGTAATCCTCGGCATGGTTTATGATTTCATGCCCTACATGATTTTGCCGATTTATACCGTTATGAGCAAAATTGACCGCTCACTTACCGAAGCGGCCCACGATCTCGGGGCCGGCAAATTTCATGTTCTGAAAAAGGTCATTTTCCCACTGAGTCTGCCGGGGGTAGTTTCCGGCATCACCATGGTATTTGTTCCTTCGGTCAGCACCTTCTATATCTCACAAAAGCTCGGCGGGAACAAAACCATGCTCATCGGCGATGTTATTGAGTATCTCTTCAACCTTGGGCCGGATTACTACAATGTAGCTTCCGCTATTTCCATGGTTCTGATGGTTCTCATTCTTCTTTGTCTGTTTGTGATGAATCGATTTACCGATTCAGAGGACGGAGGTGTGGTTCTGTGAAAGTACTGTCCAGAATTTACTTGGCTCTGATTCTTATTTTTCTGTATGCTCCGATTGCTGTGATGATCTTCTTTTCCCTGAACAGCGGAGAAAGCGTTTGGGTGTTTGAAGGCTTTTCACTGGATTGGTACGCTCAGCTTGCCATCAGCACCGATATGCTAACCGCTTTGCAGCACACTCTTTTGGTCGCCTTTCTGTCGGCCGTGATCTCCACCGTAATCGGAACAGCCGCCGCGGTCGGCATCACCGCCATGCGCAAAAAAATCAGCCGCAGTGCCATTATGACCGTTACCAACATTCCGATGATGAATGCCGATATTGTTACCGGTGTTTCGCTGATGCTGGTTTTCATCTTCCTCGGAAAAATGATCGGCCTTCCGGAATCACTCGGTTTTTTCACTGTACTGGTTGCCCACATCACCTTCAATCTGCCCTATGTAATTCTTTGCGTGCTGCCAAAGCTGAAAACAACGGATATTCACCTTTCCGAAGCTGCTCAGGATCTCGGATGTCCGCCGTTCAAAGCGTTTTTTAAGGTCATTCTGCCCAGCATTTCCCTTTCCATTGTTACCGGCTTTATCATGGCCTTTACCCTTTCACTGGATGACTTTGTAATCAGTTATTTCACCTGCGGCCATTATCAAACCCTTCCGATTGTTATTTACAACATGACGAAAAAAACGGTCACGCCGGATGCCTACGCCCTTTCCACCATCATTTTTGTCAGCGTGTTTGCTTTGATGGTTCTCTACAATGTTGTTCAGACCTCATCCGAAAAGAAAAGGAGGATTTCTGCATGAAAAAATTTCTCTCCGTCTTTTTGTGTGCGGTTCTCGTTTGTGGCCTGACCGGTTTGGCAGGCTGCGGTTACGAATACCGGGATTTTGAAACCCGGGCGCAATTCACCCGCGAATTGGCCGGAACCCAACTCAATGTTTACAACTGGGGCGAATATATTTCCGATGGCTCGGACGATTCCATCGATGTCAACAAGGAATTTGAGCGGCTGACCGGCATTCAGGTCAATTACACCACCTTTGAAAGCAACGAAACCATGTATTCGCAGCTGAGAACCGCCGGCGTTTCTTACGATATCATCATCCCGTCAGATTATATGATCGAACGGATGAAAAACGAAGGTATGCTGACCCGGATTGACACCTCTAAAATTTCCAATTTTGATCTGATCAATCCAAAATATAAGAATCTTTATTACGATCCTCAAAACGAGTATTCCATTACTTTTAATGTGGGAATGGTCGGACTGATCTACAACAAAAACATGGTCACCGAACCGCCCGACAGCTGGACAGCGCTTTGGGACGAAAACTACCGGGATGAATTGCTGATGTTCAGCAATCCGCGCGATGCTTTCATGATCGCCCAGGAAATCCAGGGAACCGATCTGAATTCCGAAAATCTGGCAGATTGGGAACAGGCCGCCGAATTGCTTAAACAGCAGAAGAAGGTTCTGAAATCCTATGTTATGGATGAAGTTTACGGGATGATGGAAACCGGGGAAGCAGCCATGGCTCCCTACTATGCCGGCGATTTTCTGACCATGTATGACATCAATGAGGATCTCGGCTTTGTTTATCCGAAGGAAGGAACCAATGTATTCGTGGATGCGGTTTGTATTCCCTCCTGCTGCAAGAACTACGAAGCCGCTCTGATGTACATCAATTTCCTTTTAGAGCCGGAGGTTGCGCTGGCCAATGCCGAATACATCGGATACGCTTCTCCGAACCTCAGCGTTATGAATAACCCCGAATACTGCTATTACCAGAATGAGATTCTCTATCCCGATGAAGCAGACCTGCCGAAAGCCACCTACTATCACGATATTTCGGATGAAATCCGCTACGCATACGAAAATCTGTGGATCGATATCAAATTATACTGATCAAACCGGTTTTGTTTTCATCATTCAAATTCTGCAAAAAACACGGGCTGCTGATTGGCAGCCCGTGCTTTTACGGAATTTTGTATTTTTTGCGCTGCATTCGGTTGACACTCCACACGCCCCCGATTGCGCCGCACAACAAACAGCAAATCAAATGAAACAGCGTATTGAACCCAAGCGCTCGCTGTGAAAAAAGGAATGCGCCCAAAAGACAAATCAAAAATTCAACCGCGCCGATTCCCATACCGACCCATAACCCCTTCCGGCCGATCAATCGGACCGCAAAATAGGCCGCAGCCAAGGAGCCGACTGCCAGACTCAGCGTGGCAAATACCGAAGAAAGCCCGGCATTTAAATCCAGACGCACCATCAAAAAAGCAAAAAGCAGAATACAGATTCCTGTCAGAAGCAGCCCTCCCACCACACAAAAAAGAAGAAAGAACAGCGTTCGTTTGGTGAAAGCGGGTTTTTCCGTAAATCCCATAAATATCCCCCCGAAATACCCTATTCGTACACATATGGTTTTAGAACCAAAACGGTCGATAGAAAACAGAAACCGTTTGCCTTTCAGCCACAAAAAAATTGCCGTAGCGGTTTAGAGATAGAAAAAAACCGCTTACCAAGAAGCGGTTTTTGTTTTTTCACAACGGCATTTGCCGAAAGCCGGCGCCGATAACAATATTGAATTGTTTGGGGCCGGGCAAATGGCCAAAGACGAATCAGTCTTTCTTTTCTTCCTTTTCGGTTTTGGAAGCCTTTTCAGCTTTTGCCGGCTTTGTTTCCGGAGCATCTTCATGAACCGTCAGGTTCTTGCTGATGGCCCAGCGGGCAATTTTGGACTTGGAATGATCGGCGACCGATTCCACCACGAAAGCATCATCTTTGATAGAAACAACCCGGCAGTAAAAGCCGCCGATGGTCAGAATTTCATCGCCAACCTGAACATTATCCCGCAGTTTCTGCTCGTCTTTCTGACGCTTTTTCTGCGGGCGAATCATTACGAAATAAAGAACAACAAAAATAAGTGCCCAAAAAATCAGCATAAACCACGGAGACATACTTTTTTGTTCGGCCGCTGCTTCTAATACTTGAAAATTCATTGTTTAACCTCCTGAAAATTGGCAACGAAAAAACGGAACCCATGCGTCCGGTGAAAATTCACGCTGCCGGATCAAATTTTCCCTAACAGTGCTTATTATAAACGAACCGTCCCTGAAAAGCAAGAAAAAATTGGCATAGGAGAAAAATGTTTACATTTCCTTTAAATTCTCCGGCCGATAACCGGTTCTTTTTCCCGCTTGTATTCCGCAAACCGCCCTTCATCCAATGCCAGACGGATTTCTTCCATCAGCCGATTATAGAAGCGCAAATTGTGCAAAACGCAAAGGCGGCCGGCCAGCATTTCCTTGGATTTAATCAGATGGCGCAAATACGCCCGGCTGTAACGGCGGCAAACCGGACAGTCACAGGAATCGTCAACCGGCCGGTCATCCCGTTCATACCGGTTGTTGTTAAGATTCAAAATTCCGCTATTGGTGAAAAGTTGACCGTGCCGGGCATTGCGGCTCGGCATCACACAATCAAACAGATCGATACCGCGTTCCACCCCATTGAGGATATTCACCGGAGTTCCAACCCCCATCAAATACCGGATTTTATGCTGCGGCATATAAGGGGTAACATGGTCCAGCACATCATACATCACTTCCGTCGGTTCTCCGACGGCCAGCCCACCAACCGAATAGCCGTCTAAATCCAGTTCGGCAATTCTCTTCATGTGTTCTACCCGTAAATCGTTAAAGGTACACCCCTGATTGATTCCAAACAGCAACTGCTGCGGATTCAGGGTAGTTTCCAATGCATTCAGACGCTTCATTTCCGCTTTACAGCGAACCAACCAGCGGGTTGTCCGTTCACAGGACATTTTGGCATAAGCGTATTCAGCCGGGTTCTCCACGCACTCATCAAACGCCATGGCAATCGTTGAAGCCAAATTGGACTGGATTTGCATACTTTGTTCCGGCCCCATAAAAATGCGTTTTCCGTCTACATGAGAATTAAAGGTAACCCCCTCCTCCTCGATTTTCCGAAGAGAAGCCAAAGAGAAAACCTGAAATCCGCCGCTGTCGGTCAGTATCGGGCCGTTCCAGGTGGTAAAGCGATGAAGGCCGCCCAAATCCCGAACCACATCATCCCCGGGGCGTACATGAAGATGATAGGTGTTGCACAGCATAACCTGACACCCGACTTCTTTGAGATCCACCGCGCTGACGGCCCCTTTGATAGCGGCACTGGTGGCCACATTCATAAAAGCCGGCGTTTGCACCGTACCGTGAACCGTTTGAAAAACACCGCGCCGGGCCCGGCCTTCCTGCCGAATAATTTCTAACATAATTTCCTCTTTCCTGATTACAAAATCAACATGGCATCGCCGAAGCTGAAAAACCGATATTTCTTTTCGACCGCCTCACGGTAGGTTTCCATGGTCAATTCATACCCGGCAAAAGCCGAAACAAGCATGATCAGGGTGCTTTCCGGAAGGTGAAAATTGGTAATCAGCGCATCCATACAGCGGAAACGGTACCCGGGATAAATAAAGATTGAAGTGTCGTTGCTGCCGGCATGCAGAATTCCGTTTTCATCGGTTGCGCTTTCCAAAGTTCTGCAGCTGGTGGTTCCGACACATATTACCCGGCCGCCTTCTTTTTTGGTTTGATTGATACAATCTGCGGCCTCCTGGGTTACGCAATAATGCTCGGTGTGCATATGGTGCTGTGTGATTTCCTCCTCTTTAACAGGCCGAAAAGTTCCCAGACCGACATGAAGCGTAACATTCGCTACCCGAATGCCTTCTTCTTTAAGACGGCTGAGCATTTCTTTGGTGAAATGCAACCCGGCCGTCGGAGCG
>CAKSNI010000062.1 GCA_934476025.1 uncultured Eubacteriales bacterium
CTCCAAAAGGGACTCGAACCCCTGACCCTTCGCTTAGAAGGCGAATGCTCTATCCAGCTGAGCTATTGAAGCAAAAAAATGGAGCGGGTGATGGGAATCGAACCCACACGACCAGCTTGGAAGGCTGGGATTCTAGCCATTGAACTACACCCGCATCTTTACGACAGAAGATATGGTACCACATTTTCTGTCGTAAGTCAAGAACTTTTTCAAAAAAAGCCGCCGATTCAGGAAACTTTTATTTGGTTTTTCTCCACATACGCACGCAACGCAGTCGGCGGATTCTGATTCTCGTCGATCAGCAGTGTAACAATCTTATCCTCAATCAGACGGCGAATTTGATTTCTCAATTCCCGTGCACCGGATTTATTGTTTTCCGAAAGCTGCGCCAGTTTTTGACAGACCTCTTCCCCAAAAGTAAAGGAAATGCCTTTGTAAGAAAGGGCGGTCGCCAAATCCGAAAGCATCAGCCCGGCAATCTTTTGCAGTGAAACAACCGAAAGCGGCTGAAAAGCAACCACCTCATCGACCCGAGCCAAAAATTCCGGCCGCAAAAATTCACGGAGAGCCTTTTTTGCCTTTTCAAGGCTTTGCACAGCTGCGGATTTTTCGAATCCCAATGCGCTCTCCTGCCGTTCGCTGCCGGCATTGGAGGTCATCACAATGATTGTGTTTTCAAAATTCACGGTTCTTCCCTGACTGTCGGTAACCCGGCCGTCATCCAGGATCTGAAGCAGGATATTGAGAACATCGGGATGAGCTTTTTCGATTTCATCGAACAAAACCACCGAATAAGGCTTTCTGCGAACCTTTTCGGTCAACTGGCCGGCATCGTCATATCCGACATATCCGGGAGGAGAACCGATGAGTCGCGAAACCGAGTGTTTTTCCATAAATTCGGACATATCCAGACGAATCATGGTTTCCGGCGTATCAAATAGTTGCTCGGACAGCACTTTTACCAATTCGGTTTTCCCGACGCCGGTCGGCCCGACAAAAATAAAGGAAGCCGGTTTCCGATGGGTAGACAGCTGAATCCGGGAGCGCTTAACCGCAGCGACAACCGCGTCAATTGCTTCGTCCTGCCCGATAATGCGCGTGGAAAGTGCTTTTTTTAAGCCGGACAGTTTGGCAAGATCGCTTTCCTGCACTTTGGTGGCCGGAATTCCCGTCCAAAGTTCGATCACTTTGGCAACATCGGCTTCCGTAACGGTATTATCGGCGGCCGGTTCATAAAGTTGCTCGGCCTGTTTTTTATACTTTTCCAACTCAACCCGGGTCATGGCCAGTTTTTCGTAATCCGGATTTTCAAGATCGGCTTCCAGTGCCTCAATTTCGCTTTGAGCCTGAGCAATCTTTTTGTTGACAATATAAAGCTGATCAATTGACGCATTGGATAGGCTGGCCCGGGCACAGGCCTCATCCATCAGATCGATGGCTTTGTCCGGCAGAAAACGGTCATTGATATACCGTTCCGACAGACGAACGATTTTGGAGAGAACCGTATCGGGAATTTGAACGCCGTGATATCCCTCATAATAGCTTTTGATTCCCTTTAATACCCGTTCGGTTTCAAGGACGGAAGGTTCCTCAATCACAACCGGTTGGAAGCGGCGTTCCAGGGCAGCATCCTTTTCGATATACTTGCGATACTCTTTAAAAGTAGTTGCTCCAATCACCTGAATTTCCCCACGCGAAAGCGCCGGTTTGAGAATATTGGCCGCATTCATGGTTCCCTCGCTGCTGTCTCCGGCACCGACCAAATTGTGAATCTCATCAATGAAAAAGATGATATTTCCGGCGTTCTTAGCCTCTTCAATCAGGCCTTTAACCCGGCTTTCGAACTGACCGCGGAATTGCGTACCGGCCACAAGTCCCGTCAGATCCAGCAGATAGATTTCCTTATCACAAAGGCGTGCCGGTGCGGTCTGATCGGCAATTTTCATAGCAAGGCCTTCGGCAATCGCCGTTTTGCCGACACCGGGCTCCCCGATCAGGCAAGGATTGTTTTTGCTGCGACGGGAAAGGATTTGAATGGTACGATAAAGTTCTTCATCCCGCCCGATAATGCAGTCAAGTTCCCCGTTTCTGGCGCGTTGCGTCAGATTGGTGCAGTATTGTTCCAAAAAGCGGCGTTTTTTCCGATTCTTTTTGCCGGAGTCCTTTTTGGAATCCGATTTGGAAGAATCTTCCGTTTCCTTTTTTGAATCACCGTCCGAAGAAAGAATGCCGTTCATAAAAGGAACCGCCGGTGCCGTACCCAAATCAAAGGATTCCTCCTCATCATCGGAATCCGAATCACCGTTCAGATTCATCAGATCCATAAACTGTTCATTCATTGCTTCGATATCATCATCGGTGATGTTCATTTTTTTAAACATATCGTCAATCTGCTTGATTCCGGCCTGTTTGGCACACACCATGCACAGGCCTTTCGGTTCGGCAGAAGGGTCGGCGGCGTCGGAAATAAAGACCACAGCCGGCCTTTTTTTACAGCGATAGCAAAGTTTCATTCCTGTCTTCTTTCTGTCATCGTATAAATTCCCCGTTTTTGCTGACCGGACGATGACCACCGGGCCGCAAATTTTCGAATCAGGCTACAAAGGTTCTCACAACCAGATCTTGCTCAGTATACCGTAAAAATATGAATTTTTCAAGGCGTCCTCGGTGATGAAGGCAAATCCGTTTTCCGTAAAGGAAACCAAAAAAGAGCAAAGCAAACAAAACAGACAACAAAAAACCAGCCCGTTTCCCAATCCGGCAACCGCCCCGAAAAAGTGATTGATTCCGCCGAGAAAAGAAACACGGATCAATTTATTCAGCATTTTGGCCACCACGCCCAGCACCAACGAAAGAATCAGAAAGAGCAGCACGGTAAGCAGCATTTTGAGCGGCTGAACCACCGTCGGACGAAGAAGATCGGAAATTTGCTGTGCCGTCTGAGAACCGGCCGCATCGGAAAGAACGGAATTCAAATTCACACCCAACAACCCGGCAGCCCCGCGAACGGCCGTCGGTAACGCTTCCGCTGTCACCGTACCGGCTTTTTCCAGCGCAGCAGAAACCGACTCCACAATTTTCGGCTGCATCATTTTATCATAAATCAAACCGCCAATCGGGCCGGAAAGGAGCCAGGAAAAATAGGCGGATAACAAGTAGACGGCCAGCGAGAGAATTACCTTAAAGAATCCCTTACGGTAGCCGATGATTACACATAGTATCAGAATCAGTACCATAATCAGGTCTAATAAAAATTTCATGTTGCTTCCTCCTGTGTTTCCAGAACAATTTTCGTAATATCGTGGTTGCCGATTAAAACACATTCCCGGTCATTCACCGGAATAATTTTCCGAAATCCGAACCCACACTCCGCATAACGCAGACAAGCCCCTCCGGAATCCAATTCATAAACAGCGTTTTCGCCCAGAACAAAAATCCGGTTTTTATAAATCTGATAATCGGTGACTTTTTCGTTGAATTCAAAACCGTTCGACTGATTTTTCTTTGGCAGCACCAAAGAAAAGCGGTTTTCGTTTTGATTGCTCGTCAAGCCGGAGCATACCGCAAATCGACGAAAATCAGCACGGAAATAATGAATGGGAAATTCGCTCTCGGTAGTAGTTTCGACAAAATCCTTAAAGCGAAAAGTTTCAACCCGATATTCAAAAACCGCCTGGAAATAGCCATGATTCATCGATGCGAGCGAATACATCAATTCGTCGTCATATTCTCTGGTAAAAACCGGCGAAGCGGAGTCAAAGCGCAGTACGTACAGTTTGCTGATGTATTTTCCTCCGGAAGTTTTCATCGTGGCCGCTGCCAGGGATTTTCCGTCATCACTGATGGCCAGCCCGGCAATAAATTCTTCCGGACAATACCATTCATACAGAACATTCCCCTGTTTGTCGTATACCGTTAACTGTGAGGTGTAATTCTGTGATTTGGTGGCCAGCGCAAAGGTTCCGTTGCGTGAAATATCTCCGCAGTAAATGGCGTAATCGGCCGTTGAGGCCATCAGACACTTTTTGCCGTTATAAACGGCATACCCGGTGGAATTCTGATCATACAACAGGACACGACTTTGGGAAAGGCACATCACCGGCAAAGAAAAGCCGTGAGATATCGTGTAAACAGCCTTACCGCTTTGCGCTCTGCATTCCAGCGTGCGATCGGTGAGCAGATAGTAACGGTTGGAAACCGGAGCGGCATCCAGAATCTGAGTACCGGTAATTTGCTGCGGATATCGATTCCCGAAGGAAACGGCGGCAAAATACGAAGAGGTCTGCTCCAAAATACCGGTTGGGCTCAACAGTGACCATAAGCAAATCCCTACGACCAGGCATAGAGAGCAGCAGGCGATAATCAATCGCCGCCTGCGCACGGCCCGGCGCTTCCCGTTGATGATTTTGAGCCCGCTTTCCGGAACGGGATCCGGCAAAGTTTCCTGGGTTTCCACCATCGGTATGTTATTTTGTTCTTTCCATTGATGCTTTTTTTCTCTGCTTTTTTTGCGGAAAGACTTTTTACGGTAATTCGCCATCAATATCCTCCCCATAAAAAATCTGATTCAGGTAAAGGCCTCTGGCCGGGGCAGTTCTTCCGGCAAGGCGTCGATCTTTCTTTTCGAGAATTTCGGCAGCCTCCTCCGGCTTTCGTCGGCCGATTCCGACTTCCACAGCCGTACCGACAACAATGCGGACCATGTTATATAAAAATCCGTCGGCCGTAATTTGCAGAGTGAAGTTGTTGCCGTCCCGGCGCACAAAGCACTCCCGAACCGTACGGACGGTATCGAGAACCGATCGTTTACAGCTCGAAAAAGCCGAAAAGTCATGCGTGCCGACCAGACCGGAACAAAAGGCATTCATTGCCGAAATATCCAGGGAATGCGGAAAGTGCCAGGCAAAGTTGCGGCAAAACGGGCTTTGGATTTGTGATTGATCGATTTGATATCGATAGGTTTTGGCAACGCAGCTATACCGGGCATGGAACGAATCCGGTACGCAGCGACATTCAAGAGCCCGAATATCCGCCGGTAAAACTGCATTCATTCCCCGTACAATCCCGATCACAGGGATCCCGTCATCTGCGTCAAAATGACAGCAATACCGGTTGGCGTGTACACCGGAATCCGTCCGGCTGCAGCCGGTAAGGCCCGGGCGATAAGAGAGCAGTTTTTCCAAGGCATTCTGTACGGTAAACTGAACGCTGACAGCGTTTTCCTGAACCTGCCAACCGTGATACGCGGTACCGTCAAAACAAATTGTCAACAAATATCTTTGCATGGTCGGATCCTTTAAAAAACAAGATTCAGTGTGATCACTCCGGAACCGTACAGAATCAAAATGACCGCAGCCGCTAAATCACAAAGAGAAAAACGCAACTGTTTCATTCGCTGTTTTCCGATTCCGCCGTTATAGCAGCGGCATTCCATGGCATCCGCCAATTCATAGGCGCGCCGAATGGACAAAATCAGCAGCGGAACCAAAATCGGGATCAGCACCTTCACCCGTTTGACGACGCCGCCGGTTTCCAGATCGGCACCCCGGGCCTTTTGGGCGTTCATGATGCGACCGGTTTCTTCGATTAAGGTTGGAATAAAACGCAGCGCAATGGTCATCATCATGGTGAGCGTATGTACAGCGCTCCCCAGGCCGATATGCTTCAACGGCATACAGAGTTGTTCAATGGCATCGGTCAAATCGTTTGGCGTTGTGGTGTAGGTTAAAACCGCGCTAATCAAAATCAAAAGGCAGACGCGGGTCGCCATAAAAACAGCGCGGTAAATTCCCTGCTTCGTAAGAGTGAAAATCCAGAAATGGGCAATCACATCGGCACCGCTGACATAGAACATATTGATCAGCCCTGTAAAGACCAAAATCGGCAGAACCACCTTCAGATTTCTCAGATACATCCGCAGCGGAATTTTGCTGAAAACCATGGTCAGAACAACAAAGAAGAGGGAAAAAGCGAGGCCGTAACGGTTTGACCCGACAAAAATCATCACGATGGTGTAAATCAAGGCCAGCAGTTTCAGCCGCGGATCCAACCGATGAATGCGTGAATCAGCCGGAAGATATTGTCCGAAAGTCGCCTCAGTCAACATCAGCTTCACCGCCTTTCAGCATTTCAATGATCATTTTTGCGGCGGCAGACGGCGTATAGCAGTCATCCCGAACCGGGATACCGTACTTTTGAAGTGTATGCAACACAGCCGTAACGGCCGGAACATTTAGCCCGATAGATTGAAGGAATTCTTCATCGGAAAACACCTCGTGTACCGAACCGATTTTGACAATATGCGAATCATTGATCACCATGACCCGATCGCAGTACCGGGCAATGTCCTCCATTGAGTGCGAAACAATGATAATGGTTGCGTTTTTTTCACGTCGATAATTGAGAATCGCCTGATAAATACATTCTTTTCCGGCCGGATCCAGCCCGGCGGTCGGTTCGTCAAGCACCAGTACCTTTGGCTGCATCGCCATGACCCCGGCAATGGCCACACGCCGCTTTTGACCTCCGGACAAGTCAAAGGGAGAATGAGATAAAACAGATTCATCCAAATCAACAAAACGAATGCATTCGCGCACAATTTTTCGGGTTTCCTCGGGAGAAACCCCCATGTTTGTCGGAGCGAATGCAATGTCTTTTTCGCAGGTTTCTTCAAACAGTTGATATTCCGGGTACTGA
>CAKSNI010000063.1 GCA_934476025.1 uncultured Eubacteriales bacterium
CGGGAATGCCGTTTAAATAGCGGTCGGTAAGCATTCCCTGTGCCAAAGGACTGAAGGCGATGATTCCCTTATTTTGGCGAACGGCGGCCTTTTTTAAACCGTTTTTTTCAATGGTGCGGTCAAAAATGGAATATCGGTTCTGATTTAAAACAAAGGGACAGTGAAGTTCCTTCAAAATGGCAGCGGCCTTTTCCATGGTGGCACCGTCATAGTTGGAAAGCCCGGCATACAGGGCTTTCCCGCTTTTGACCGCCTGATCCAAAGCCCCCATAGTTTCTTCCAGGGGGGTGTTCGGATCGGGCCGGTGATGGTAAAAAATATCCACATACGGCAGCCCCAGACGCTTTAAACTGGCGTCCAGGCTGGCAAGCAGATACTTCCGACTGCCGAAATCCCCGTAAGGGCCGTCCCACATGGTGTATCCGGCTTTGGTGGTGATGATCATTTCATCCCGATGCGCCGAAAATTCTTCCCGGCAAATGCGCCCGAAATTTTCTTCGGCACTGCCCGGGGGAGGCCCGTAGTTGTTGGCCAGATCAAAATGGGTAATGCCGGCATCAAAAGCGGTGAAACAAAGCTCTTTCATAACGCCAAGCGGGGAATTATCCGAAAAATTGTGCCACAATCCGAGCGAAATGGCCGGCAGCCGGAGTCCGCTCTCTCCGCAGGGAAAATACGGCATGGATTGATACCGTTCGGGATTGGCAAGATACATGGCTTTTCTCCTTTTTTAAACCGTCTACAGACGGAACAACAGTTTCTGAATATCCCGGTCATACAGATTTTCCCGGGTGACGGGAATCACTTCGGTAAAAAGGTCGGCGCTGTCCGGGGTTTCGCCGCTGAGAAGTTCGGCAGCGCTTTGGATGCCGAGATAGCCCATGGCAAACGGGTTCTGAACGATCAGAGCTTTCATATCGCCGGATTCCAAAAGGGAAATCGACTGCGGATTGGAATCGAACCCGATACCGGCTACCCGATCGGAACAACCGCTGTTTTGAATGGCATTGCCGACTCCGAGAGTCATCCACTCGTTCATGCCCACCAGAACATTGATTTGCGGATACCGTTCTATTAAAGACAGGGCGGCTTCTTCGGCGCTTTGTACCGAACTGTCACAGGTGATAAAATCAACGACTTCGGCATTGGGAACATCCCGGATGGCTTCCCGGAATCCTTCTTCCCGCATTTTGCCGTTTTCGGTGGATTCGGTGAAGGAAACCACTCCGATGCGAATCAGCGTTTCCTTGGAAAAGCAGTTGACCGCCGCCTGAGCGGCCACCCGGCCGGCCTCCCGGTTATCGGTTCCGATGAACTGACTGGTCAGATCGCTTCTCACATCGCTGTCCACCGTCAGAACCTTGACGCCTTTCCGCACGGCATTGTTAACCGCGTCGGAATTTTTTTCGTAATCAATGGCCGAAAGCAGGATGGCATCGGCACCGTTTTCCACCGCTTTTTCGATCATGCGGTTCTGTGATTCGTAATCTTCCTCGTTTCGCGGCGCCTCAAAAGAAACCGTCAAATGGTACTGGGTGGCAGCCGTTTCTGCCCCGCTGTGCATCTTTTCAAAGAAATCGGAATCGGCTGATTTGGTGATTACCGCAACATAGCGCTTCGCCGCCTCCCCGGAATGGTGACATCCGGCCAAACAAAGCAGCGAAAGGCATAAAAGAAAAACAAGGCCTTTTCGTTTCACGGCTTAGGTTCCTCCTTGATCTTCGGAATGCGGACGGTGACACAGGTGCCTTCGTCCGGTTCGCTGTCAATGGTCAGGCCGTAGGATTCTCCAAAGGTGATTTTCAGCCGGTCGTTGACATTTTTAACACCGATTCCGTTGGAGGAATCGGGATGATGCTCTAAAATTTCCCGGCATTTTTCCCGGCTCATGCCGATCCCGTTGTCGCGTACGCGCAGCAGCAGATCATCCGGGCAATCCGGGGCGGTTTCCAGAGAGATGACGATTTCTCCCTCATCAACCATTCGGTCCAGCCCGTGATAGATGGCATTTTCAATCAGCGGCTGCAGGGTGATCTTGTTGCAAAGATAACCGGTTAGCGATTTGTCCACGCAAAAACGGTAGGTAAACTGATCTTTATAGCGATAACTCTGAATAATCAGATAGCTTTCGGCGTGTTTGAGCTCCCGTTCAATCGGAATCAATTCATGCCCTTTGCTGATACTGATGCGGAACAAGCTGGCCAAAGCCGAAACCATCTTTCCGGCATCATCGGTCTGCCCCTGTTCACACATCCACTGAATGGAATCCAGCGTATTGTACAGAAAATGCGGATTGATTTGGGCCTGCAGCGCCTTGAGCTCGGTTTTTCTCAGTTCGGTTTCTTCCGTCCGGACCTTCTCCATCAAGGCCTGGATTTGCAGGGTCATCTGGGAAAAGGAATTGCAAAGGTCCGAGAGTTCGGTAACAACACCGCCGTCCGGGGAATCCACCGGTCCATCCGTTTGTTTTTCAAAGCGTTTCATGGCACGAATAAGCCGACGGGTCGGCTTGGTGACAAACCGCTGGTAGAAAAACAGGGTGATCAACACCACCAGAGCGCAGCAAAAGAGGGAAGCGAGAATGCTGATGAAAATCTGCGTGGAACGCTCGGCAGCCATTTCGTCGGTATAGCTGACACCGATGACCTTCCAACGGTTGTCCCGGGTGGTCTGAACGGCAACAATGCAGCGACTTTCCCGGGTGACACCGTCGGCAAGGGCGGCACGGTGCGGATCTTCATTTTTTAACCCGGCAAACAAAACCTGCTGCTGCGGATGATAGACAATTTCGCCGGACGGATCGGTAATATAGCAGTAGCCGTGTTCTCCAACCCCAATTTTGTCGATATAATCAGCCAGCAGGGAAAAACGGAAATCAACAGCCAAATAGGTTCCGTTTTCCAGAAGAGGAACCTCATTTTTACAGGCGACGGTAACAACCCAGGGGTAGGAACCCTCGAAAATAGATTGAACATGGGGAGCGGATACCGAAAAATCAGGGGAGGCTTCAAACAGTTCCCGGTCAAAAGAAAGATCCCGGTAAACAGACGATTTTCGGGTATAAGGACTCCCGGCCGAAAAAAGGATTTCTCCGTTTTCGCTGTAAACGGTAACCGAAAAAATATCATCCCGCGCGGCCGTCAGGGCGGAAATCCGGTTCTCCAGTTGAGGATCGTTTTCGTTTTGCCGGATCAGGGTACGGATGTTTTGCAACTGCGACTGCATGGAAGAAAGGCTGTTATCTACAAAAACAGTCGCTTGCTGAACGGTTTGTTCGGCATTTACCCCGGCATTGTGGGATATCGAACGGCTGTAAACCGTTGCAAAAATCCCGATGCAAAAGGTAACGGCCAGACCGGTTGCCAAAATGGTTTCGGCGATGGCCAGCGCCGAAAGGCTGACGCAAAATCGTCGGTTCTTTTTCTTCATGGCACATTTTTCTCCCCGGAACCCTGGTGAGCCACCCGGATTTTATTGGGGGATTCTCCATAGAATTTTTTGAAGCAATAACTGAAATAATGTTGGTCGCTGTACCCGCATTTTTCGGAGATTTCCAGCATTTTCATGCCGGTACAGACAATCATATCATAGGCGGCCCGCATTCGCCGCTCGGTCAGCAGGGTAATGAAGTTTTTGCCCTTGACCTTTTTGATCAGGGTGCTCAGATAGTTCGGGCTGACGCCGAGTTCGTTGCTGACCCCGGTCAGGGAAAGGGTTTCATCGCAGTAGTTTTGGTCAATAATCTGAACCACCCGGTCACAAAGCACTTCGCTTTCCCGTTTTTGGGAATGCAGGATAACATTTTTGGCATCCCGACACAGGTGAATCAGGTCGCCTTTGGTGGCTGCCTCACTGCTATAGGAGGTGACCCGGTTGAAAATCGGATTGGAACCGAACAGGGCAGCCAGTTTGGATTTATCGGTGATGCCGCCGACCACCCGATAAACGGTGGAAAGAATCTGCATAAAAAGCAAATTGGCGTTTTCGGGGGTGCTGCGTTCATACAGGGAATTGATAAATGCTTCCAGATCATCGGGTTCGCCGACCTTTAACAATTGATCCAAATCGGCGGCGGTTTTTTCGGCACGGTCCAATTCAAATTCCTCATTGTGCTCCTGGTCTTCGATAAAACGGATTTCACCGGCCCCATCGGAAGTGTATCGACGGGCGGTAACAGCCTGAAAATAAGCTTCCGAACAGTCATTCAGACCGGAAAATTCCCGGCTTACCCCAATGGTGCAAAGTTCGTCGAACAAACGGCGGGCACTTTGTACGGTTTCACGCAGCGGCAATTCCAGACAATGGGAAAGTTCTCCGTTCGTCGGCAGAACCACCAGGGTGACGGCCCGGCCGTAAACCACAAAGGTTTCACAGGGAAGATAGGCCGAAACAATGTTGTTGATCATGGAAATATGACGGGCGCAGGTGCAGGTGCCGGAGGGGGTTTTGAATTTGGAAACCAGAACACAGAATCGTTTGACCGGGGTTCCTTCCTTGAGAATACCGAGGCGAACGGCTTCCCGAACCAGGGATTCGTTATCCGGATGGGTTTCGTTACCGCCGAGCATCAGCGGAAGCAAAAAGTTTTCCACCCGGGCCCGGTGCAGCAGATTTTCCCGATCCGGGTCGGGTTCTCCCACCACCCGGGCGGTGATTTCGTCCATCCGGCGATGAATTTCCACCAGTTCTTTCCCCATTTCCTCGCAGGAAATGGGTTTTAACAGGTAGCTGATAATATGATAATCAATGGCCTGCTTGGCGTATTCAAAACGGTCATATCCGCTGAGGATGACCATTTGGGTGGCCGGACGCAGCTGACGCACCCGTTCGGCCAGTTCCAGCCCGGAAATCATCGGCATACGAATGTCGGTAATAATCAGATCCGGTTCCAGGGTTTCCACCAAATCCAGGGCTTCCACGCCGTTTTCAGCCTCTCCGACTACGCGAAAGCCGGCGGATTCCCAGTCTACCTTTTCCACCAAAGCCCGGCGAAGGCCGACCTCATCATCGACAACCAAAACGGTATAATTCACGGAAATTCCCCCCGACAGTTTCTTTTCTTTATTGTAACACTTTCTGTACGAAAACGCAACCAAAGAGGTCAAATCTTTCTGCCCGAAAATCGGGCAGAAAGCGGACGACCCGGGCAGCCGAAAAAGCGGGCTGCCCGGGTAGGTTATTCGGTCTGCTGCCAACCGGCATACAGGGTGGTGCTTCCCGTTACGCCGGCGGTTTCGTCGAAGGGAAGGGTTGCGGCGGAATCGGTATACCATCCGGTGAACCGGTAGCCTTCTTTTACCGGATCCTGCGGAAGGGGAACGGGGTCAGAGTGCATCACCCGTACGCTTTCCACCCGGGATCCGCCGTCGGTATCAAACCGCACGGTGAACCCGGCATGGGAAATCAGAAAGACGGTTGCGGCAATCAGGGCAATCAACAGAAGGCTGACCATGATGTTGGCAGAGCGCACCGACATTTTGACCTTTGCGTACAACCCGCCGGTCGTTTTCGAACGGGCCGGGGTTGCAGCGGAATTTTCACAGGACATACCCTTTTCCTTTCTCATGATTCGATCCGATCAGCGACGGGCCAGGTATTTTCTCATATCGATGGCGCAGGCAACCAGAATGATCAGACCTTTGATGATATAGAGCATATTGGCATCAACCGACAAAAAGTTCAGGCCGACAAAAATGATTTGAAGCAGGAACACGCCGATCACGATGCCGCTGATTTTACCGGTACCGCCGACGAAGGAAACTCCGCCGATAACGCAGGCGGCGATGGCGTCGGATTCATAGTTCAGGCCGGTATTGGCCGAGCAGGAAGCAATCCGGGCACCTTCGATAAAACCGGTGATGCCGTACATCACGCCGGCAAGTACGAAAACCAGGACAATGGTGCGGAATACATTGACACCGGAAACATTGGCGGCTTCCTCATTCGAACCGACGGCAAACATATTTTTGCCGAATTTGGTTTTGTTCCAGATTACCCACATCACAGCGGTTAAAACCGCGGAATACAGAACATATTTCGGCACGGCGACATTCCCGATTTTAAAGAGGGTTCCTCTGACGAAATCGGTGTAGGAGGAATCCAGCCCCGAAAGGGTTTGGCCGTTGTTTCCGCCGATCATCAGATACATCAGCACCAGGCCGAATACAATCAGCTGCGTGGAAAGTGTAACGATAAAGGGATGCAGTTTGAATTTGGCTACGAAAAATCCGTTGACCAGACCGATGGCAGCGCCTACCGCAATGACAATCAGCAGAACCAGCCAGAGCGGCATCACCGGAAGATTCGGGAAAATCTTTTTGGCGTAGTTGCTCATCTGCAAAAGGGAAGCGGCGATGCAGGCGGTCAGTCCGACACATCGCCCGGCCGAAATATCGGTACCGGTTAAAACGATGGCTCCGCCGATGCCGAGCGCAATCGGCAGTTTGGCCGCAGTTAAGGAAATGATATTGACAATGGACGAAATCGATAAGAAGGCCGGCACCCGAATGGCAATGTAAACAATGGCAATCAGGATGATGATGTACATGGCATTGTTAAAAAGCAGGTCGCTGATCATCCGGCGTTTGTCAGCACCCGATGCGTTTTTGAACTGTTCCCGAAAGGCCGCCAGGCGACTTTTCTTTTTTAAGGTGGTAGTTGACATTTTTCTTTCCCC
>CAKSNI010000064.1 GCA_934476025.1 uncultured Eubacteriales bacterium
GGAAGGAACAACCATGAACCTTGACCTGCTGGAAAACTTTTGCAAGGAAAAGGAAATTCCCTTCAAAAAAGGGGAACCGATGGATCGGCACACCACCTTCCGGGTGGGGGGGAAAGCCGATGCCATGCTGTGGCCGAACAGCGCGGAGGCGATGAAAGAAACTCTCCTTTTTTGCCGGGAACAAAAAATTCCGGCTGCGGTGATCGGCCGCGGCAGCAACCTGCTGGTTTCGGACGACGGCGTGGAAGGCGCGGTTGTTTCCACCGACGGGCTCAATCGGTTGGAAATCACGGGGCAAACCGTAACGGCCGAAGCCGGGGTACCGCTGTCGGCTCTGGCGGCCGCGGCGGCCAAGGCCGGGCTTTCGGGGCTGGAATTTGCTTACGGAATTCCGGGCAGCGTCGGCGGAGCGCTCTGCATGAATGCCGGGGCCTACGGCAGTGAAATCCGGGATGTTGTTACCCGGGCCGGCGCGGTAGACGCGTCGGGGAAGGTCTTCGAAATTCCGGTGAGCGAAATGCGGCTTTCCTATCGGGCCAGCCGGTTCCGGGCCGAGGGCCTGACGGTTCTTTGGGCGCGGTTTTCGCTGCAGCCGGGTAATCCGGAAAGTATTACGGAAAAAATGCAGGAATTTTTGCGGCGCCGCCGGGAAAAGCAGCCGCTGGAATACCCCAGCGCCGGCAGCACCTTCAAACGGCCGGAAGGCCGATTTGCCGGGGCGCTCATCGAGCAGAACGGATGGAAGGGAAAAGGGGTCGGCGATGCGGTTGTGAGTGAAAAACACGCCGGTTTTGTCATTAACCGCGGCCATGCGACGGCCCGGGAAATTCTGGCTCTGATTCAAAAAATTGAGGATAGCGTTCTAAAGCACGACGGCGTTCGGCTGGAGCCGGAGGTCATCTTTTTGGGGCGGAAATCCGAAAAATCGGAATCTTCTTTGAAAACAAGTATTTAACAAGCGGAGAAAAAACATGGAATTGCTGATCGTTACGGGGATGTCGGGGGCAGGAAAATCCCAGGCAGCCAATGCGCTGGAGGATTTGGGATATTACTGCGTCGACAATATCCCGCCTTCCCTCATCCAGGCCTTTGTGGATCTTTCAAAACACGGAAATTCCGAACTGAACCGTCTGGCCATTGTTACGGATGTTCGGGGAGGAGAATTGTTTTCCTCCATCAACCGGGTGCTGGACGAACTGACGGAAAAAGGGGTCCCTTACAAAATTTTGTTTTTGGACGCTACCGATGAAGTATTGGTTCGCCGGTATAAGGAAAACCGCCGGAAGCACCCTCTTTGTACGGGAAGCTCCCTTTCGGTGGCCGAAGCGGTCAAAAAGGAACGGAAAATTCTTCAGAAACTGCGGATGCGGGCCGATTATATTGTCGATAGTTCCCATCTTTCCAATTCGCAGCTCAAGGAACATCTTTCGTCGGTTTTCTTCGGAAATGTCAACAACGGGTTCCTGGTACAGTGTATGTCCTTCGGCTTTAAATACGGTCCGGCGACCGACGCTGATATCGTGGTGGATGTGCGCTGCCTGCCGAATCCGTTTTATGTGGCCGAATTGCGGAATCTGACCGGACTGGATACCCGGGTACAGGAGTATGTTCTCAACGGGGAGGAAAGCCGGGAATACGAAAAGCGGCTGTTTGCTTTTATTGATTATTCTCTTCCGCTGTATTGTAAGGAAGGAAAAAGTCAGCTGATTATTGCCATCGGTTGTACCGGCGGAAAGCACCGCAGTGTAACCTTTGCTCAGCGGCTGTGCGCCCATCTGTGCGAAGCCGGTTATCACTGCAATGCGGTTCACCGGGATATCATGAAATAGACCGGGCGAAAGGCAGGAAAACAATGTCCTTTTGTTCTCAACTGAAAGAAGAACTCTGTACGATCCGAACTTCCGAATGCTGTACCGTAGCACAGTGCTACGGTATGATGCTGTTCGGTCGTTCTTTTTCCTATAAGGAAATATCGCTGGTCAGTGAAAACCGGGAGGTGGTCCGGCGGTATCTTTCTTTGCTGCACAAAAATTTCGGGGTGGCACCGGGGGAAGAAATCCTTGGAAAAAAGGTTCTTTCCTATCGGGTGCGCCTGCAAAATCCGGCCGAATGCACTCGGGTGCTTTCGGCGTTCGGCTATCGGGGGGAGGATTCCCTGCATATCAACCGGGATGTTTTTAAACGGGACTGCTGCCTTTCGGCTTTTATCCGGGGGGCTTTTTTGGCCTGCGGTCAAATGAGCGACCCGAACCGGAATTATCATGCCGAGTTTGTGATCCGCGATTTGGTTCTGGCGATGGAACTGGAACGGATTTTAAAGGAACGGGGGCTTTCTCCGCTGCGTTCTATGCGTGCCAATCGAACGGTGCTGTATTTCAGCCGATTGGAAACGGTGATGGAACTGCTGGGGGCGATGAATGCTTCCAAAAATGTCTTTGCGCTGATGGATGTTGAGGTCACCAAAACCATCCGCAATCGGGAAAACCGGAAAAGCAATTCCGAAATCGGCAACATCGGCAAGCAGGTGGAGGCTTCTTTGAAGGTCATTCGGGCCATTGAACGGCTGGAACAATCCGAAAAACTGGAATTGCTGCCGCCGCCGTTGTATCGGGTGGCCATTTTGCGGAAAGAACATCCGGATGCCAGCCTGACGGAACTGTGCCGTCTTTGCGAGGAACCGTTGACCCGATCGGGGCTGAATCACCGCCTCGCCCGGATTCTGGCGGAAGCCGAGAAACTTCCGAAGGAAGCGGAGGAATCAAAATGACCGATTTCGTTCATCTCCATCTGCATACCGAATACAGTTTGCTGGACGGCTGCTGCCGGTTGGATCAGCTGTTTGAAGAGGTAAAAAAGAAGGGGCAAACGGCCGTCGCCATCACCGATCACGGGGTGATGTACGGGGCTGTGGAATTTTATCAGAAGGCTAAAAAAGCCGGCATTCACCCGATTATCGGGTGTGAAGTGTATGTGGCGGCCGAAAGCCGGCTGGATAAACACGCCGGGCAGGAAAAATATACCCACCTGATTTTGCTGTGCGAAAACGAGCAGGGCTATCGGAATCTGATCCGGATGGTTTCGCTTTCCTTTACCGAAGGTTTCTATTCCCGTCCGCGGGTGGATCGGGAGTTGCTTTCCCGGTATCATGAGGGACTGATTGCCCTTTCCGGCTGCCTTTACGGGGCGGTGAGCCGGGAATTGCTGGCCCAGCGTCCGCAGCAGGCGCTGGAAACAGCGCTGTGGTATGACGACACCTTCGGCCGCGGCAATTATTATCTTGAATTGCAGGATCACGGCCTTCCCGAACAGAAAACCGTAAATCGGGGGCTGCTGAAAATTGCCGAACAGACCGGCATTCCGCTGGTGGCGACCAACGATGTGCATTATCTTACCCGGGAGGACAGCGAAGTGCAGAAGGTTCTGCTTTGCATCCAAACCGGGAAAAAACTCAGCGACGAAAGTCCGCTTTCCTTTTCCACCCGGGAATTTTATCTGAAAAGCGGCGACGAAATGGCGTCCGCCTTCTTTTATGCGCCGCAGGCACTGCAAAACACCGTAGCCATCGCCGAGCGCTGCCGATTTGAGTTTACCTTCGGGCAGATCAAACTGCCCCGCTTTGATATCGGAAACCGGGATCATGCCGCTTATTTTCGGGAACAGTGCAGCGCGGGAATGAAGCGTCTGTACGGCGAACATCCGCCCAAAGAAGTAACCGAACGGCTGGATTACGAACTTTCGGTTATTGAAAAAATGGGGTATGTGGATTACTATCTGATTGTGGCCGATTTTGTGCTTTATGCCAAAAGCCGGGGAATTCCGGTCGGCCCGGGCCGGGGCTCGGGGGCCGGCAGCCTGGCGGCCTACTGCATTGGAATTACCGGGATTGATCCGCTTCGTTACGGACTGTTGTTTGAACGCTTTTTGAATCCTCAACGGGTTTCCATGCCGGATTTTGATGTGGATTTCTGTTACCTTCGCCGGCAGGAGGTAATTGATTATGTGATTCGCAAATACGGGGCGGATCATGTGGCTCAGATTGTTACCTTCGGTACCATGGCAGCCCGCAATGCCGTTCGGGATGTCGGCCGGGTGATGGATCTTCCTTATGCGTTGTGTGACCGGGTGGCCAAACTGATCCCCTTTGAATACAAGAGCGATCTGAAAGGAGCTTTGCAGCGGGAAAAGGAACTGGCGTCCCTGTATGAAAACGATCCTTCGGTCAAGCGGCTGATCGATATGGCCGAAAAGGTAGAGGGAATGCCGCGGCACGCCTCCACCCATGCGGCCGGGGTGGTCATTTCCGACCTGCCGGTTGCCGAGCATGTGCCGCTTTCCAAAAATGACGGGGCAGTGGTAACGCAATATACCATGACGGCCCTGGAGCAACTCGGCCTTTTGAAAATGGATTTTCTCGGATTGCGAACCCTGACGGTCATTTCCGATGCCGTGCGGATGATCCGCCAAAAATTGCCTGATTTTTCGGCGGAAACCATTCCGGAAAACGATCGGGAAACGCTGGCAATGATGGGACGGGGAGAAACCGAGGGGGTTTTCCAGTACGAAAGCCGGGGGATGACCCATGTGGTGCGTTCCTTTCAGCCCGAAACACTGGAGGATCTTATCGCCATTCTTTCGTTGTACCGGCCCGGGCCGATGGATTCCATTCCGAAATATATCCACAACCGGTTTCACCCCGAGGATATCCGGTACGATACTCCTCTGCTGAAGCCGATTTTGGATGTTACCTACGGATGCATTGTGTACCAGGAACAGGTGATGCAGGTTTTCCGGGTGTTGGCCGGCTATTCCTTCGGACGGGCAGATATTGTGCGTCGTGCGATGGCCAAAAAGAAAAAAGAAGTCATGGAAGCGGAACGGCAGGCCTTTTTGTACGGAGAAAAGGATGCACAGGGAAAACCGGTTTGTGTGGGGGCCATCGCCAACGGAATTCCGAAAGAAACCGCCGAAAAGATTTTCGACGATATGGCGGCTTTCAGTTCGTATGCTTTCAATAAATCCCATGCGGCCGCGTACGGGCTGCTGGCCTATCAGACGGCCTATCTCAAATGCCATTTTCCACGGGAGTTTATGGCGGCCCTTTTAACCAGCGTGCTGGAAAATACCGAAAAAGTTACGGAATATACCGAGGAATGTCACCGGATGGGCATTCCCATTTTGCCGCCGGATGTCAATGAGAGCAACGAGAACTTTACCCCGCAAACGGGCGGCATCCGGTTCGGGCTTCTGGCCATTAAAAATCTGGGGCACGCCCTGATCTCCGGGCTGATTGCCAATCGAAACCGGGGAAACTATACCTCGCTGTATGATTTCTGCCGCCGCAATGTCGGGCGGGAACTCAATCGCCGGGCGCTGGAAGGGCTGATCAAAAGCGGAGCGATGGATTCACTGGGAGAAAACCGTCGAACCCTGCTTTGCCATATCGAACCGATTCTCAATGCGGTGACGGGCGACCAGCGGATGCGTTCGGCCGGGCAGATGAATCTTTTTGATACTTCCGGAATGGAGGATGCCGGCCCGGCGCTGGAATCCATGGAGGAAATGCCACAGGAAAAACGGCTCGCCTTTGAAAAAGAGGCGACCGGAATGTACCTGTCCGGTCATCCCATGCAGCGGTATTATGCCTATTCCCGATTTATTCATGCCACGCCGATCCGCCGGATTCTTGAGTCGGAAGTCGGGGAAAACGAAACGGTTATCGTGGTGGGAATGCTGGCATCCGTTCGTCCGAAAACCCTGAAAAACGGCTCGGTGATCTGCCGGGTTACGGTGGAAGATTTGTCCGGGAGCGTGGAAGGAATTTTCTTCGCCGACGGGTATGCCCGATTTTCTTCACTTTTGCGGCAGGACGCTGTTTTGAAACTGATCGGGAAGGTCGGCTCCCGGGATGAAAAACAACCGGAAATTCTTTTGCAGAAGGCAGAGGAACTGCCGGCCTTCGCCCGGGATTTTGTCGCGTCGGTTCCCCGGAAGGAAGCGAGCCTATACTGTCGGGTCGATTCGATGAACGGACCGGAAGCCGCCCGTGTTTGCGATACACTCAAAAAATACCCCGGGAAAACACCGGTTTATTTGTACGCGGGCAGCGAAAAAAAGACCTATTGCGCTCCGGAGTCTTTGTGGGTGGATCTTACCTCCCCGGTAAGAGAGGACCTTTGTAAAATCCTGGGGGAGAATTGCGTAAAAACAGTTGAAAAATAGAAAAAGATGGGATATACTATAATCAAGTTCAAAAAATAAAACTCTTGTGGGGATGATAATCATGAAAACGATCGGTGTACTCACCAGCGGGGGCGACGCTCCCGGAATGAACGCGGCCGTTCGCGCCGTGGTTCGTAC
>CAKSNI010000065.1 GCA_934476025.1 uncultured Eubacteriales bacterium
TGGTAACGATGGCCAGGGTTTTCCCCATATCTCCGGAATTCATAGAACCGAAACCGATGTAAACTTTATCTCCGGGCTGGTTAAGGAATTTCCGCAGCCCCTCCTCGGGGGTGTAATGGACAGGAGATTCTTCCCGCCAAAAACCGGTAATATAGGTATTACTGCCCCAGGAATCGGGGCGGGGGAACAGAGATTCGCTCAGGGCGTAGATCACCGGCATGGTATGCCCGTTGACGGTATAATCCGGATAGGGGCGCACCTTGCGCGACGGAAGGCCGTTTTCGCTGCGCCAGGTACCGATCAGCTTTTTTTCAAGCAGACCGATGGCCAGGTAACTGACTTTGTAAGTCATTTCGTTGTAGCCCTTTTTGATCGGCAGAATCGGCGTGACCGGAATCGGCGTGATATCGTTGCTGTCCATCGGGTAATAGTGAGTCTGCACGCAGGGAATGCGGAACTTTTCGGCAATGGAATAGGTGACATCTCCGAAGAAGGTGCAAACCACCATTTCGGCGTTTTCGCAGGAAGCGGTCATAGCTTCCACCATCGGAATGGCGTAGGGGACCACCTCTTTTTCAAACCCGGAGAGGTAATTGAAAATATTGGTGTCGGGCTGCATGATGCTTTCGATGAATCTGGAAGCATTGCCCGGCAGAGCAAAAAACTGCAGCCCGGCACTGCGAACCAGAGATTCAAATTTGGCAAAAGCGGCCAGGGTGATGGTGTGGCCGCGGCGGGTCAGCTCTTTTCCGAGGGCAATATAAGGGTATACATCCCCGGCGGAACCGATGCTGATCATGGTGATCCGCATAAAATCATCCTTTCGCTCAGAAGGTGACGAAAACAAAACAGGAAAAACGGGGGCTGCCCGATTCAGACAGCCCCCGTTTTTTTGGAGCAGGCGATGGGAATCGAACCAACATAGTCAGCTTGGGAAGCTGAAGTTTTGCCACTAAACCACGCCTGCATGGAAGATAAAAACATTATACACGATCTTTACCGGATTTGCAAGGGAAATTTTCTTGAAAATGAAAAAAAGTTGTGGTATACTGAATGACATAATGGGGGAGAATTGATTTTTTCCGGTCAGTTTTTACAGGGAGCCCGCCCTTTTGGGGGAAGCGGCCGGTAATTCCGGACAAAATACAAACAGAAACGCGCGAAAGGATTGTTTTTGCAATGAGAAAAACCAAAATTATCTGCACCATCGGCCCGGCCAGCAGCGACGAAGAAATCCTGACCGGTCTTTGCAAGGCCGGGATGAATGTGGCCCGTCTGAATTTTTCTCACGGTACCCATGAGGAGCACCTCAAAAAAATTGAAACCATCAAAAAAGTGCGGCGCAAGCTGAATCTGCCGATTGCCATCATGCTGGATACCAAAGGGCCGGAATACCGGATCCAAACCTTTCGCGATTCCAAGATCGTACTTCGCGACGGAGATACCTTTACCTTTACCACCGACGACAGCGAAGGAGATCAGAACCATGTTTCGGTGACTTATAAGGATCTTCCGAAGGATTTGACCGTCGGCGACCGGATTCTTCTGAACAACGGGCTGCTGATTTTTGAGGTCACTTCATTGAGTGAAATCGACGTAACCTGTACGGTGCTGGCCGGCGGAGAACTTTCCGACCGCAAGAGCATGAGCTTTCCGAATAAGGTGCTCAAACAGGAATATTTAAGCGAACAGGACCGCCGGGATTTGCTGTTCGGGATTCAGAACGATGTGGATTTCATTGCCTGCTCCTTTGTTTCCTGCCGGCAGGATTTGCTGGATGTCAAACAATTTCTGCATGAAAACGGGGGAGATAGCATCGACCTGATTGCCAAAATCGAAAATCGCGCCGGGGTGGATGCGATTGAGGAAATCTGCAGCGAATGCGAAGGCATTATGATCGGCCGGGGCGATATGGGTGTGGAAATTCCCTTTGAAGAATTGCCGGCCATTCAGAAAAAGCTGATCACCAAATGCCGTCTGCTCGGGAAGCGGGTGATTACGGCAACCGAAATGCTGGAATCCATGATTCACAATCCCCGGCCGACCCGTGCGGAAATTTCCGATGTGGCCAATGCGGTATACGACGGCAGCAGCGCGATTATGCTCTCCGGTGAAACGGCGGCCGGAAAATACCCGGTGCTGACGGTCAGCACCATGGCCCGCATCGCCGAACACACCGAAAACAACATTCATTACGCCAAGCGGTTTTTGAAATCGGAATTTCATATCAAAAACACCGTGGACGCAATCTCCCACGCGACCTGCGGGATGTCGATTGATATCGGGGCCAAGGCCATTGCGGTCTGCAGTCTGTCGGGCATGACGGCCCGGATGGTTTCCCGTTTCCGGCCTCCGGTGGATATTCTGGGGCTGACCACCAGTGAAAAAACCTGGCGAAAACTATCCCTTTCCTGGGCCATTACCCCGGTAATGATGGATCGGTACGATTCCACCGATGTGCTGTTCTACAGTGCCAAAAAGGAAGCGATCCGGGCCTTCGGGCTGCAGGAAGGGGATCGGATAGTGCTGACCGGCGGAACCACCAACGGCACCTCCGGCAATACCAATATGATCCGGATTGAAACGGTGTAATACCCCCGCCCGCCGGGCCGGCTGCCTTAAAACTGGGCCGTGAAAGGAAAAAATGAAACCTGCGTATCACAAAACCATGGCGGCCTGTTTTATCGGGTACATTGTACAGGCCGTGGTCAATAATTTTGTCCCGCTTCTTTTTGTTACCTTCCGGAATTCCTATCGGATTTCCCTGTCTCAGATTACCCTGCTGGTAACGGTGAATTTTTCGATACAGCTTTGCGTGGATGTGTTCTCCGCCTGGTTTGTCGATAAAATCGGATACCGGCTTTCGGCCGTGCTGGCCCATTTCTTTGCGGCAGCCGGCCTGATTTTTCTGACTTTTTTGCCCGACTGTACCTCCAACCCTTTTGTCGGCATTCTGATTTCCATTGCGTTTTATGCCGTCGGCGGCGGATTGATTGAGGTCATCGTCAGCCCGATGGTGGAAGCCTGCCCGACACCGAATAAAGAAACCACCATGAGCTTTTTACATTCCTTTTACTGTTGGGGCTATATGGCGGTGGTGCTCCTTTCCACGATATTTTTTGCGGTTTTCTCTTTGGAGAATTGGCGGATTCTGGCGCTGCTCTGGGCTCTTTTGCCCATTGCCAACGGGATTCTCTTTTGTCGGGTTCCGATTTATCAACTCAACGGGGAATCCCAGGAGGGAATTCCTTTTTCCGGCCTGTTCCGGATAAAGGAATTCTGGTTTTTCTTTATTATGATGCTTTGCGCCGGGGCCAGCGAAGTGGCGGTCAGCCAGTGGGCATCCACCTTTGCCGAAGAAGGGCTTGGTGTATCCAAAGCAGTGGGGGATCTGGCCGGGCCGATGGCTTTTGCCGCTCTGATGGGGGGTTCCCGTCTGATTTTCGGAAAGGCCGGCGGAAAAATCAATCTGGATCGGTTTATGGAATTCAGCTGCCTGCTCTGCGTAGCCTCCTATCTGGTGGTTTCCCTGATTCCGAATCCGGCCCTCGGGCTTATCGGCTGCGGCGTGTGCGGCTTTTCGGTCGGTATTATGTGGCCGGGAACCTTCAGCAAGGCGGCGGTGGCTATCCGGGGAGGCGGAACGGCACTATTTGCGATGCTGGCCTTTGCCGGGGATGTCGGCTGTACCCTTGGCCCGACCCTGGCCGGAATGGTTTCCAGCCTTTGCGGCAACAATCTGCGGGCCGGAATTTTCTCGGCGGCCTGCTTCCCGTTGGTGCTGTTTTTGTGTCTGATGGCCGTTCGGGTGCGCAGAAAATTCGGAAAGAACGGCTGATTTGCTGCCTTTGCCGGCCGGAATGCTGCTCCAATCGGCAAAATCCATTTTGCCGCCGGACGGCCTTCGCGCCCGGCGGCAATGGCTTGCTTTTTCTCTGCTTTTGGTGTATAGTACGAATGTACACTTCCCGCGGCTTTTTCTTTCGGGAACCGGTTGGTATGCACGCTTTCGGCAATCGGAAGAATACACTGTGCCGAACAGAAAAATCGCGATTCCGCTTTCAGGGGGATTTTCAATGATCAGAAAATCCCAAGCGACTGATATGGATTCGGTTATTGATCTTTGGCTGACGGCCAACCTTCAGGCCCACGCTTTTGTGGATCCCGAATACCGGCAGGGCAACCGGGAGAAAATGCGAACCCTGCTGCCGCAGGCTCGGGTTGCTGTTTATGAACAGGGCGGAACCGTTTTGGGGTTCGCCGGGCTGAACGGAGAATTTTTGGAGGGCCTCTTTGTTTCGGAATCGGTGCGTTCGTTGGCCGTTGGGAAATGTCTGTTGGATTTTTGCTAAAAGAAGGAACCCGCCTTGCGTCTGAATGTTTAGCAAAAAAAACACCCGGGCAATTCGGTTTTATGAACGGGAGGGTTTTCGGATACAAAGCGAAGGGCTGGACGAGGCTACCGGGGAAAAGGTTTTTACCATGGGGTGGCAGCGTGAACCGGAGAGGCAAGTCCGGCAGCTGCGGGAATACCGTTCTTCCGACTGTGCGCCGATGGCGAAGTTGTTTTGCCACACCGTTCACAGTGTGAACGTCGGGGACTATACTGGGAAACAGCGGGATGCCTGGACAACCGGACGGGTGGATCTGCCGGCATGGGATTGGTCCTTTCGGAAACATCAAACGATGGTCGCCGTGGAAAACGGGGAGATTGTCGGGTTCGGCGATATGGATCAGACCGGGTATCTGGACAGGCTGTATGTTCACAAAGACCACCAGAGAAAAGGTATTGCTACCGCGATCTGCGATGCGCTGGAAGGCGCGGCGAAAGGGAAGCCTTTCAAAACTCACGCTTCCATCACCGCAAAACCGTTTTTCCTACATCGGGGGTACCGGGAAATCCGGGAACAGACGGTGCTGCGGCAGGGAATTCCCCTGGTCAATGATGGGATGGTAAAACCGGCTGATTCGGGCATGGGCAGCCGGGAATAATTGAAAAGGCTGCCGGCCGGATGCGAAGCCGGGTTAAAAAAATCGGGGAGGAAAAAGTCATTGGATTTGGAATTGATTTCTCTGCGTCCGGACAGTCGGGACAGAAGATATTTTGAGGCTGTCAACGAGGAGGCATTTCCGCCTTCGGAGCGGATGAGTTTTGATAGCGCCTTTGAATTGGCATTGAAAGCGGATGCGGATGTGCTGGGAATTTATGACGGTAAAAAGCCGGTTGGGTTTGTTATTCTTCTGAAAAACAGCGAATGCGCCTATCTTTACTATTTGGCCATCGATCAGACCGTCCGCACAAAGGGGTACGGCGGTGCGGTTCTGCACAAATTGGCGGAGGATTATTCCGATTTGCAGTTGATTTTGGATTTTGAAGAAATCGATGAAGCGGCTCCGAATTATGCACAGCGGATTCGCCGGAAGCGGTTTTATCTGAGAAACGGATTTTGCGAAACAGGATGTTATACCAAACTTTCAGAGAATCGGTTTGAGGTGGTGTGCAACGGCGGGGCTCTTCGCAAGGATGCGTTTCGGGAACTGATTCACCTTCTTCATGCTCATCGTTCCGAATTTCCGGATGAATTGTTCGAAGCCTGAAGTTTTTGCCGCCTACCGGAAAAAACAAGGGGGCTTTTTGGCGGAAAGGGAAAATGTTGTGAGAACCCTCCACAAGAAAAACCGGAATTTTCACCGGAAAACCGATTGACTTTGAAAAACGCATTTCAGATTTGCCGGTCAACATGACTTCGGAAGAAAAAATCAGCCGGTTGAACGGATATCCAACGCAAACGATTCAAAAAATCAAAAAACGGGTTCAAAACCGAGAAGGTTGAATGTTTTAAAGAATAGCAGGAATGCGAGTTGAAAAAGAAAAATATCCAAGCCCTTAACGAAAAGCTTAATCTATATTTTCATGGGTAATAACCTTTTAATTTTTCTCGAGCCTTTTAATTATTCTATGAAAAATTAAAAGGTTAGGCAGAGTGGGTTCATTTTCAGCGGCAGCAGAAGTTGCCCGGAAATCCTATAAACAAAAAAAGCGAGGTTGGCAGGTTCGCATTTGAACCCACTAACCTCGCTCTTGGCTTTATATCAAGGGATTTTAATAGGGAAAAATAAAAAAGGTACGGTAGCAATTTGTATCATTGCTACCGTACCTTTGTGGCTCGTAGCACCGAAAAAGATATCACCGGATTTTTTGAAAAAGCCGCTTATGGTAAGGCTTTTTCGTACTTTTTTATAAATTGACGATGTCTTGCCAGTAGGTTTGTGATATCCTTTGTGTTTTTAATGAGAACCGAAAAAGACATAGAAGCACTAACTGTGTATT
>CAKSNI010000066.1 GCA_934476025.1 uncultured Eubacteriales bacterium
TCGGACGGGAGTCTACCACCTTGCTTTCTTCGTAACCGCAAAACGGACATTTCATAGTTTTCACCCTGCCTAAACATAATTATTAAAAATTATACCATAATCGGGCGTTGAATACAAGAAAAAAATACCATCCTCCGAACAGAATGAGAAAAAAATGCGCGAATGGCGAATTTGGCAAAATATTGGTTGCAAAACGGGCAAAATCTTGGTAAAATGGTACGGGATACTTCAAGAAGGCCTTCCGGCATTCCGGAAAAGCCGGGATCCTGCTATTATTTTTGAAAAAAGGAGCTTGCGATATGGCTTTTGATCAACTTGAAAAACCGCAGAGCGGTGACCGCGTTGCCGTGATTCATACGACAATGGGGGATTTCCGGGTTCGCCTTTTTCCCGACCGTACTCCGAAAACCTGTGAAAACTTTATGACCCATGCGCAGAACGGTTATTATGACGGGATTGTTTTCCACCGGGTTATCCGGGATTTTATGATTCAGGGCGGGGATCCCACGGCGACCGGGTGCGGCGGAGAAAGCATTTGGAAACGCAGCTTTGAGGATGAATTCCATCCCGATCTTCATAACCTGAACGGCGCTCTGTGCATGGCCAATGCCGGCCCGAACACCAACGGGAGCCAATTCTTCATTGTGCAGGCCAAAACGGTGGATCCTTCGTTGATTGCCCAGATGGAACAGCTGCCGAATCTGTTTTCGCCGGAATGCATTCAGGCCTACCGGGAAGTGGGCGGAACTCCGTGGCTGGATTATCACCATACCGTTTTCGGCCAGGTTTACGAAGGAATGGATGTGGTCGATGCCATTGCCGGCGTTCAGACCGACGGGAGCGACCGTCCCCTGCAGGATGTCGCCATCACGGGAATTGAAATTCAAACAGTATAAAAAAATCCCGAAAAGGGAAAAGGAGTTTTTGCATTATGAAAGGAATTATTCTGGCAGGCGGCAGCGGAACCCGGTTGTATCCGTTGACCATGGTAACCTCCAAACAGCTGCTTCCGGTATATGATAAACCCATGATTTATTATCCGCTTTCGACCCTGATGTTGGCCGGAATCCGGGATATCCTGATTATTTCCACACCGCACGATCTGCCGAATTTTGAACGGCTTCTCGGGGACGGATCGGATTACGGAATTTCTCTTTCGTATGCGGTTCAGCCTTCTCCTGACGGATTGGCTCAGGCTTTTATCATCGGGGGGGATTTCATCGGCAACGACAGCTGTGCCATGGTTCTCGGCGATAACATTTTTTATGGGAATGGCCTGCGTCGGCATTTGACGGAAGCAGCCGACCGGGAAAGGGGCGCTACCGTGTTCGGCTATTATGTTGAGGATCCGCAGCGCTTTGGGATTGTGGAATTCGACGCTGCCGGCAAAGCGGTTTCTATTGAGGAAAAACCGGCTCAGCCGAAATCAAATTACGCGGTGACCGGGCTGTACTTTTATGATAACCGGGTTCGGGATTTTGTTCGGGAAGTCAAACCTTCCGCCCGGGGAGAACTGGAAATTACCGATCTGAACCGTTTGTATCTGGAGGACGGCACTTTGAATGTGGTCACCCTCGGCCGTGGATATGCCTGGCTGGATACCGGCACCATGGATACCCTGGCGGAAGCCGGAGAGTTTGTCCGGGTAATTGAAGGGCGTCAGGGCGTGCAGATTTCCGCGGTGGAAGAAATTGCTTATATTAACGGCTGGATTACCGAAGAAAAACTTGCGGAATCCGCTGCCAAATACGGAAAATCTCCCTACGGTCAGCATTTAAAGGCCGTGGCGGAAGGAAAAATCAAATACTGATCTGAAAAAAGGACGGGTTTTATTGTACGCTATCAGTGTGATTCTTCCGGTTTATAATTCCGAAGAGTATCTCGGCGAGTGCCTGAATTCGGTCTTTTCGCAAACCGGAGTTCCCTTTGAAGTTCTTCTGGTCGATGACGGATCGACCGACGGCAGCGCAAAAATCTGTGATCGGGCGGCTGCGGAATATCCGAACTGTCGGGTCTTTCATCAAACCAATTCCGGGGTGGCAGCGTCCCGGAATTTCGGCATGGAGCAGGCAAAGGGGGCGTATGTCTGTTTTGTGGATTCCGATGATACGCTTTTGCCGGGGGCGCTTTCTTTTTTATACGAAAAGGCCGAAGCCACCGGTGCCGATGTGGTGATGGGAGGGTTTACCCTGGTAACGCCCGACGGCGCCGAACGGGAGGTTGTTGAACCGGATTGTGTGATGACACCCGAAAATTTGCCCCAATACTTTCCGGTTTTGAAAGACCGGAATTTGCTGGATACCCCGGTGGACAAACTCTATCGGGTATCGTTTCTTCGGCGGTGGAACCTAACCATGCCGGTGGGAGAAACCTACGAAGATACGGCGTTTAACCTGTCGGTTCTGGAGAACTTTTCAAAAATTGCTTCTTACGGCCGGAGCTTTTATTATTACCGTCAGCACAAGGGAAGCCTGACCAAGCGGTATGACGCGAAGAAACTGCCGATTCTCAAAAAGCGGTGGGAACAGATGTGCCGGGTGGTCACTGACAATCGAGATTACGCGGATTTCTTTTATTTGAAATCGGTGCTTTCCTGTCTGATGGATCTTTACCTTCCGGACAGCGGCGTTTCGCCGAAAATCCGGCGGCAAACTCTTCGCCGGGAGGTGAAAGACCCGGCGTTTTCCCGGTGTGCGGCCAACGCGGCCGCCCCCGGACGAAAAAATGCGGCGGTGATTTGCCTTTGCCGTACCAAAAGTCCGTTTTGCATCGGGCTTTTTTGTTGTGGGTTCTGCATTTTAAAATACCGCCTTCCGGGGCTGTTCTTAAAGGTGAAAACATGAAAATTTCGGTTTGTATGGCGACCTATAACGGGGAACGGTTTGTTGAAAAACAGCTGCAAACCATTCGGGAACAAACCCGCCCGGTGGACGAAGTGATAATCTGTGATGACGGGTCAACGGATTCCACCCGGGCTATCTGTGAATCGTTTATTCGAAAATACGCTTTGCACAACTGGAAGTTTTACGAAAACGAAACCAATCTCGGGTTTTGTCTGAATTTTTTCGGGGCGATTGAAAAGGCTTCCGGGAATTTGATTTTTTTGGCCGATCAGGACGATGAGTGGTTTCCGCAGAAGGTTGCGCGGATGGAGGAGGTTTTTCGGGAACATCCGGAAGTTACCGTGCTTTCTTCCCGATATGATGTGATCGATGAACAGTCCGGGGTGCTGGAACATTCCGGCGTAACCTACCTCGGGAATCGTTTTGACGGAAGTCTGGAATTTCTTTCGGCCGATTCCTTTATTACCTGTTCGTATATCCGCGGTTTCGCGACCGCTTTTCGTGCTTCGCTGAAAACCGTTTTAAAGCCTATGGAACTGAAATCCATGCTGGCTCATGACTGGCTGATCAATATATTGGGAGCCATCTGCGGAAAGACGGCGGTTCTCAACGAAAAATTGGTGGGCTATCGCTATCATCGGGACAATGTTTCCCTTGCCGATATGACCCGAACATCACTGATCGGGGATCCGGGCAAACGCATTGCCGGCTTAAAAGAGTCGATCGCCGCGCATTCTTTTTTGGCACAGGCGGATTTTGTGCAGGACGAAAAACTGCGGCAAAAGCTAAAAAAAGCCGCTCGGTTTGAAATCGAACGGCTGCGGTTCCTGGAACGGAAAAACCTGCTGATTTGGCTGAAACTGGCGTTTTCTCTTTCGTCTTATCGCCGGTATTACCGGTCATTTTCCGGAGGAATCCGGGTGTGGCTCGGGGACTTTTGCTATGCGTATCGGGTGAATTTCAAAACCCGGAGCCGCCTGAACCCCAAGGCCTGATTTTGGCTCAGGCTTTGCAAAACTTCATGACCAGGCTGTGCGGCAGCAGTTTGGCGAGTAGGTGGTAAAACCGATAAAACAGTTTACAGGTGTAAACAGCCTTGTTCTTTTGGGCGGCTTTCAAAGCCCGGCGCGCAACGGTTTTCGGTTTGACGCGGGGGAGAGTATCAAAAGTCTTGGAATCTCCTTTGCCGATGCCGGCGACCGGCAAAAATTCGGTATCCATCGGGCCGGGGCATACCGCCAGAACATGAATATCCCGGCTTTTCAGTTCCTGACGCAGCCCTTTTGAAAAACTGTAAACATAGGCTTTGGTGGAACTGTAGACCGTCAAACGGGTATTGGGAGCAAAGGCGGCGATCGAAGCAATATTGATAAGGGAGCCGCCCTTTTCCATAAAGGGAAGAACCGCTGCCGTCACGGCAGTCAGGGCAACACAGTTCAGTTCAATCTGTCCGATGGAATCCTCTGCCGGTACATCGGCAAAATTACCGAGCTTTCCGAAACCGGCGTTGTTGATTAAAAAGGTGACTTCCGGTTGGGTATCGCCGAGCAATTGGCGAAGTTCGGCCATGGAACTCTTTTCGGTTAAATCCATCGAAAGGCAAAGACAGCGTTCTTCTCCGATTTCCCGGGCCAACTCAGTCAGCCGATCGGCCCGACGGGCAATCAGCCAAAAAGATTCCAGTTCCGGGTGTTCCTTTTTCAGAGCATAGGCAAATTCTTTTCCGAGGCCGGAAGAAGCTCCGGTGATGATGGCGGTTTTCAATTTCGCTCAACTCCCTTTTGTTTTTTTGAGTTCTACCCTGATATCCGGTTTGAAAAAATTATCCCGGGCTCTTCCTTTTTATGAAAAAGAGAGGAGGGGAGAATTCTGTCGAATAAGTATGGCTTTGTTCCTTAATATAACATTTTTGATGCACATTTTCAAGGGGCAATCTCAATGCTTCTTGCCGACAAGGGTTTACGAAATGATGCGGCCGGAATCTTTTTTGTGATTCAAAAAAGGGGCGGCGGTTTACGCGAAAAAACCGCACAGAATGCCGGCTTTTTTTGAGAAAGAAATTTTCGAAAAAAATCCTTGCATTTTTGGTTTGACTGTAGTATAATACTTAGGCATTTGATTTCACCCGTTTCCTTACGGGTGGGTTTGGTGCCGAATTGCTTCGACATTCAAAGCGAGCGGTCCTCTGTCCTCAAATAAGAGGTTATGAACGCCGGTACAATTTAAGGAGGAAAAATAATGAACGCAATGGAACAACTGACCAAGGGTATGCTGAAAGAAGAAGCTCCCGTTGTAGAAATTGGTAGCACGGTGCGGGTTCATGTTCGCATCAAAGAAGGCGACCGTGAACGGATTCAGGTATTCGAAGGTACCGTAATTGCCAAAAACAACGGCGGCATTGCCGAAACCTTCACGGTAAGACGGGTGTCTTACGGCGTTGGCGTAGAACGCGTTTTCCCGATCCATTCTCCGAATGTTGCCAAGGTTGAAACCATCCGCAACGGTCGGGTTCGTCGTGCAAAACTGTATTATCTGCGTGACAGAGTCGGTAAAGCGGCCAAGGTAAGAGAATCCATCTGAGCAAAGTGAAAAGGAGGGGACAGGTTTTCTGTTCCCTCTTTATTCTATCACCCTAAAAAGGTATTGAACGGAGGCGTACGGCATTGAAGCAAAAAGAAACGGTTGAAAAGAAGGAGCTGACCGCCGAGGTATTTGAATGGATGGATGTCCTGGTGACGGCCATTGTCGCGGTGGTGATTCTGTTTACCTTTGTGCTTCGTGTTGCGACCATCAAGGGAAAATCCATGCAAAATACGCTGCTTGACGGGCAGCGCACGGTCATTTCCAACTGGTTTTACACACCCAAACAGGGGGATATTGTCGTGGTGTCCCGCAATGTGGATAACAGCGTCGGCGAGGAAGCGGCGACGCCGATCATCAAACGGGTGATTGCGGTGGCCGGTCAAACGGTGGATATCGATTTTCAGGCCGGTATTGTATATGTAGACGGGCAGGCACTCAGTGAACCGTATGCCAAAACGCCGACCAACCTTTCTTATGATATCGAATTTCCGGTTCGGGTTCCGGAAGGGCATATATTCTGCCTGGGCGACAACCGAAACGATTCGTTGGACAGCCGTTCCTCCCGGATTGGGGATAACGGAATGATTGATACCCGGTATGTTCTCGGCTGTGCCAAGTACCGGATTTATCCGCTGAATCGGTTCGGCCGGATTGATAAGGAAACCGCCCATGAATGAAGGACAGATCATCCAGTGGTTTCCGGGCCATATGACCAAAACCCGCCGCCAGATGAATGAAGATATCGCTTTGGTGGATGCGGTGGCGGAAATTGTGGATGCCCGGATCCCGCACAGCAGCCGGAATCCGGATATTCCGTCGATTATCGGGAAAAAACCGCTGATCGTTTT
>CAKSNI010000067.1 GCA_934476025.1 uncultured Eubacteriales bacterium
AAGTATGGTAGAATAAAAAAAATAATGCCCCGGTTTTCGGGAAAATGAACGGAGGAACCCGCATGAAAAAAGTTTTGGCTCTGATTCTCTGCCTTTTCATAATCGGCTCACTTTCCGCCTGTAAAAAGGGAAAATGGGTGGATGTCAGTCAGTTTGACGAAGGAGAAGCGATGGATGCCGGGGTTTCCTCGCACGATGAAGATTATAACCAGGGCGATCCCTATAATTCCGATGAAATCGGCCGGGATTATGCCCGGCGGAACCTGTATCTTGTTTTTGGGGATTGGGACAATGTAAACGAAGTCTATCTTTCTTATGAATATGACAGCGATATCACCCTGGAGGGAAAGCCGGCCTATCTGTTTTCCCAGAAAATCAGCGAGGAACAGGGCGGCGAATATCGTCATCGGTGCTATATTGCCGTGTACAAAGACGGCTCCGGGATGAAAGCCTGCGAAAAGCCGGAATAACCGGCTTTTCGGCATTTTGAAAAAAGAAATTCGGGAAGGGAGGAACGAAACATGAGGAAAAAGACGCGAAAATGGTCGGCTCTTTGGCTGGCGGCGGTGTTTTCGGTGGTTTGCAGCGGTTGTTCGCAGCTCAGCAACCGGACGGATGAACTGTTGGTGGCCCCGCGCCTTTCCGGGGAGTTTTCGGTGATTCAGAAGGCGCTGGAAGCGAGCATCAACGGCAAATATACCCTCAAATATCCCTCCGAAGGAGATTACCGTTCCGCCTTTATACTGTCGGATCTGGATTCCGACGGAAACCCGGAAGGGGTGGCTTTTTACGGCACCAGTGTCGAAAACACACTGACCATGCATATTGCCGTGATTGACAGTGCCGATGGGCAGTACCGGGTTTCCTGTGAACAAAGCCTGGCGGCGGCTGATGTGGAGCAGGTTCAGCTATGCGATATCGACGGTGACGGTGTTTCGGAAATTCTGGTGGGGTGGAATATCTACGGTTCGGTGGATAAAAAGCTGTCGGTATACGAATACACCGGTTCCTCCCTGATTCCGGTGATCGAAGAACCGTACACCGCCTTTTTGACCTATGATATGAACAATGATTTTCTGCCGGATCTGCTGAAGGTCAACCTGAATTTGTCGGAAAGCACCTGTTTGGCTGTGGCCTACAGTTTTTCCAAAGACGGTCTTTCGGTGATCGGAACCGCCAATATGGACGGCGGAATTTCCTCCCTTGGGGAACTGAAACTCTCAAAACTTTCTTCGGGAATGCCTTTTGTATATGTGGATTCGGTGAAGGAAAGCGGGATGTTGACCGAGGTCCTCTATTATGCCGGGGAAAAACTGCACGCGCCGTTTTACAACGCGGAAACCCGGGAAACCACCCTGACCTTCCGCCCGGCTTCGGTTCCCTCCCGGGATATCGACGGCGACGGAAATGTGGAATTTCCGATTTTGCAGGCCTTCCCGACGGTTCCCGGCAGCGAAGAAAACAGCACGGCGTATATCACGCGGTGGAGCAGCTTTGACCCGGGTACCGGGCTGACCGACAAACAGTGGGCACTGATGAATTATAACGACGGGTATTACCTGAACATCGCCCCTCAGCTGTGCGAAAAAATAACGGTCATCCGGGCTACCGAACGGCGGGAGCGGCTGTTCTTCGCCTATCAGCGCGATACCGGTGAAACAGGAACGCTGCTGCTGAGCATCCGAACGGTGGTCAATTCCGCCTGGAATGTCGGGGTTTATGCCGAAAGCGGCTATACGGCGGCTTTGTCAACCGACACCCTGACCTATGCGGTCCGTTATACCGAAGAGGGAAAAGCCCTCGGGCTGACCCCGGAATATATTGCCGCAAACCTGAAAATTCTGAAAGAGGAGTAAACCGGAACTATGAAACGCATTTTGCTTGTGGAAGACGAAGTGGCCATCCGTGAATTTGAAGCCATCAACTTAAAACGGGTCGGGTATACCACGGTGGAAGCCGGGAGCGGGGAAGAAGCACTCGAAATTTATGACAGCGACCACGAAGGCTTTGACATTGCCCTGCTGGATATTTCCATGCCCGGCATGGACGGATTTGCCCTTTGCAAGGAATTGCGGAAGCGCAGCACCAGCCTGGGCATTATTATGCTCACGGCCCGGGCGCAGGAAATGGACAAAATCAGCGGGTTGATGCTGGGAGCGGACGATTATATTACCAAACCCTTTTCCCCCACGGAACTGCTGGCCCGGGTGGATTCGCTTTACCGCCGGGTGGAAATGCACAACAATGCGGCGGCCAAACAGTACAGTGACGAAATTAAGCTGGATGATTTCACTCTGAATCTTCGCAAACGCACCCTGCGTAAGCGGGACAAAAACATCGAATTGACCCAGGTGGAATTCCAGATCATTGAATACTTCTTTACCAACCCCGATACCGCGCTGGACCGCAGCGATATTCTCAATAAGGTCTGGGGTTCGGCCTATTTTGGGGAAGAAAAAATCGTGGATGTCAACATTCGCCGCCTGAGAATGAAAATTGAGGACGATCCCTCCAACCCGAAACACCTGATTACGGTGTGGGGCATGGGATATAAATGGAGTACCGACGAATAAAATCACTGTTTTGCGCGAACAAGCCGGAAAGGGAGGGAAAACACCGTGCTGAAAATCAATTTCACCAGTATCAAAAAGCGCTGGCTGGTTTCGGTTTTAATGCCGGTGGCCCTTTTGTGCGGCGTGGTGATGCTGGTTTCGGGGCTGATTATTCATTCGCTTTACCTCGATAAGGTGGAAAGCGCCGCGGAAGAATATGCCAAAACCTTTATGCTGCTCGGTTCCACCGATTCTCAGTATTTTGTGTCGGCCGCTCAGGAATACTGTGAACAATTTGAAAATAAAGACCGGATTGAAATCATGATTTTGGACCGCAACGGGAATTTTGTGGTCAGCACCAGCGGGTTTGATCGGTCGGGGCTGTCGATGCCCGATTACGAAAAGGCACTGACCGCTTCAGATCGCAAAGCGACCTGGACGGGCAAAAGCTCTGTCGGAGAACCCATTTTGGCCGGCACCATTCTGCTGGGGGACGCGAATTCCGGAAATCAGGGTGCCGTTCGGTATCTGGTTTCCCTGACCCCCTGCAATGCCCGGATTATGACGCTGGAACTGATCCTCTTTTCCTTTTTGCTTTGCATTATGCTGATTACCGCCTACAGCGGCTGGTTTTTGATTCGGTCGGTGGTGCGTCCGGTCAGCGAGGTTTCGCTGACGGCCCGGAAATTGGCGGCCGGGGATTTTTCTCAGTCCCTTACCTACAATCGGCAGGACGAAATCGGGGAATTGTGTGAATCCATTCAGTACATGGCGACCGAACTCGGGAATGCCGAAAGCCTGAAAAATGATTTTATTTCCTCGGTTTCTCACGAATTGCGGACGCCGCTGACGGCCATCAAAGGTTGGGCGGAAACGGCCAAGCTTTCGGTGGGAACCGATGATGATCTGGTGGTCCGTGGGTTGGATGTGGTTCTCGGGGAATCGGAGCGTCTGTCGGGCCTGGTGGAAGAACTGCTGGACTTTTCACGGATTCAAAACGGCCGTCTGGTGATGAACCAGCGTCCGTTTGAACTCGGAACCGTGTTGGAAGCGGCGGTGAATATGTATACCGAACTGGCCAAAAAAAGGAATATTGAAGTGGTATATGAACCCTGCCGGACCCCGCAGAATTGTTTCGGCGATCCGGACCGGATTAAGCAGGTATTCATCAATATCATTGACAATGCCGTGAAGTACAGCGGCGATAACGGGCAGGTTCTGATTGCCGCTCTGCCGGAGGAAGGCTGTGTCCGGATCATCATCAAGGATGCCGGCATCGGGATTCCGGCCGCGGATCTGGATCATGTAAAGGAAAAATTCTATAAAGCCAATAAAACCGTCCGGGGCAGCGGAATCGGCCTGGCGGTGGCAGATGAAATTGTAAAACAGCACAGCGGCCTTTTGTTTGTGGAGAGCAGCGAAGGAGTGGGAACCACGGTTACGGTGGTTCTGCCGACGGTGACGGTGGAGGAAACGCCGACCCAAAAGGTGATTCCGGCACAGGCATCCGCCGAAACGGCTTCAAAGCCTTCGGAAAATCCGGCCGGCCAGGCGGAATCGCAAAAGCCCGAATAAAGAAAGGATTATTTCGCAAATGAAAAAAAAGCACAGCCCGTATACCTCCATCGGGGGGCAGGCTCTGATTGAGGGAATTATGATGAAGTCGGAGCGAAAAACCGTTCTGGCTGTTCGAAAATCGGACGGTCAGATCGAACTCACGCCGATTCAGGAAAAAACTCTGCGGCAAAAATACCGCTTTCTGCGGATTCCGGTGATCCGGGGCATTGCCGCCTATATCGAATCCATGGTAACAGGGTACCATGCCATGATGCTTTCGGCTCAGCAGTCGGGTTATACCGATACCACCGATGAAAAAACCGGCAAAACCGTGACCCTTGGGAAAAAAGCCTGGGCGGTGATTCTGTCGGTTGCGTCGGTGCTGGCGGTGGCGCTCGGCGTGGTGCTGTTTATGTTCCTGCCGCGCCTGGCCGTCAGCGGCATCGAAGCCCTGTTTTCCCATTCTTTTTCCAAAGTCGGCCGTTCCCTGATTGAACAGGGAATCAAACTGGTGATTTTTATCACCTATATTTCGCTGATTTCGCTCATGAAGGATATTCACCGGGTGTTTGAATACCACGGGGCGGAACATAAAACCATTTTTTGCTACGAAAAAAAGCTGCCGCTCACGGTGGAAAATGTGAGAAAACAAAAACGCTTCCATCCCCGGTGCGGAACTTCGTTTTTGATTCTGATGCTGATTGTCAGCGTCTTTTTCTCAACGGTGGTGCAGATTCTGTTCAAGGGAATTTATTCCAACCCCTTTGTTTGGACTTTGATTAAAATTCTGCTGATTCCCCTGATTTGCGGCACCGGATTTGAAGTGCTGCGTTTTTGCGGAAAACATGACAATCTGCTGACGAAAATTCTGTCGGCACCCGGTGTATGGGTGCAGCATATTACCACAAAGGAGCCGGATGACAGCATGATTGAAGTGGCCATTGCCGCCATGGAACAGGTGATTCCGGAAAATGCCGGCCGGGATGTTGCCCCGACTCCGGATCCCCAAAAAGAACCGGAAGGCGAACCGCCGGTCGGTGGGCCGGACGGAGCAGAGATTGAACCGTCGGACGAACAACCGGGGCCGGAAGAAAAGAGTGAAGAATCGTGACCATTTATGAATGTTATCAGTCCACCAAAAAACAGTTGGCGGCAGCCGGGATTGAAAACGGCGTGCAGGAAGCCAAGGAACTGATTCGGTTCATTACCCGGTACGACAACACGCAGATTCTTACCCGCTACAATGAACCTCTCAGCGTGATTCAGACCGCCCTTTGGAAGAGTCTTGTGAAACAGCGGCTTACCCATGTTCCGCTGCAATACCTGATCGGGGAGTGGGATTTTTACGGGTTTTCTTTCGCGGTGGGCGAAGGGGTTTTGGTTCCCCGGGCCGACACCGAAACCCTGGTGGATGTTGCCATTGAATATCTGAAGGAACATCCGACCGCCCGGGTGGCGGATCTCTGCGCCGGGAGCGGCTGCATCGGGATTTCGCTGGCCAAGCGGTTCGGGCGGAGCCGGGTGGAATTGGTAGAAAAATACGACACGCCGGTTTCTTACCTGGAAACCAATCTTTCCCGACTGAAGGCGGATAACGCTACCCTGACCCAGGCGGATCTATATGAATGGAATCCGCGGGAAAAGGCGGAACTGATTGTCAGCAATCCGCCCTATATTCCGGCTGATGAGATGGAAACCATCAATGAAGAAGCCCGGCACGAACCGCCGGAGGCTTTGTACGGCGGAGAGGACGGCCTGAATTTTTACCGGCTGATTCTCTCGAAAATCCGGGACTGGCTGGTTCCCGGCGGAAGGTTGGCCGTAGAAGTCGGGAAGGGGCAGGATGAGTCGGTCCGGCAGCTGTTTGCAGAGGCCGGAATGACCGAAATCGGTTCCCGGGAGGATCTCGGCGGGGTGCAGAGAGTAATTTTTGGGACACTCCCTGAGGTATAATAGCGAATACAATATCCGAAAAATCGGATGAATTTCCCCGGAAAAACGGGAGAAAAAGGAGAAAAAAAGATCATGGCAGACGATAAAATGAAGGCATTGGAAACCGCAATGGCGAACATTGAAAAGCAGTTCGGCAAGGGCGCGAT
>CAKSNI010000068.1 GCA_934476025.1 uncultured Eubacteriales bacterium
CGTGTGGACTCTCAAAGCCCTCGGTTATGATGTGGTGATTGTCAACAACAATCCCGAAACCGTTTCTACCGATTATGACACGGCCGATCGTCTTTACTTCGAACCGCTTTGCGAAGAGGATGTCCGGGATATTATCCGCGTCGAAAAGCCGGTAGGGGTAGTGGTGGCCTTCGGCGGGCAGACCGCCATCAAGCTCACCCGCTATTTAAGCGAATCCGGTATTGCCATTTTGGGAACCTCGGCCGAAGGAATTGATCTGGCTGAGGACCGGGAACGCTTTGACGGATTGCTTGAAAAAATCGGCATTCGGCGTCCCCGCGGCTGTGGGGTCATTACGCTGGATCAGGCTCTCCGTGCCGCCGATTCACTCGGTTATCCGGTTTTGCTGCGGCCGTCCTATGTTATCGGCGGCCAAAACATGAAAATCGTACACAACCGGGAAGAAGTTTGCCGCTATATGGAACGGATTCTGGCTCAAGGCATCACCAATCCCGTGCTGGTGGACAAATACATGGCCGGAAAAGAACTGGAAGTGGATGTGATTTCCGACGGCCGGGATGTTCTGATTCCGGGGGTCATGCAACATATCGAACGCGCCGGCGTACACAGCGGCGACTCCATTGCCGTCTATCCGCCCTACAGCATCGACGACAAAATGATGGAACGAATTGTGGACTGTTCGGAAAAATTAGCACTTTCTCTGGGCACCAAAGGCCTGGTCAATATCCAATACCTGATTTACCAAAACGAACTATATGTCATTGAGGTAAATCCGCGGGCTTCCCGGACCGTACCGTATATCAGCAAGGTCACCGGCGTTCCGATGGTGGATATTGCCTCCCGGGTCATGACGGGTTCTGCCTTGGCGGAAATCGGCTGCGGAACCGGGCTTTGCAAAGCACCGCCCTATTTTGCCGTTAAAGTGCCGGTTTTCTCATTTGAAAAACTCAGCGATGTCAATTCCTATCTCGGGCCGGAAATGAAGTCAACCGGGGAAGTACTGGGAATCGGGAAAACCCTGGAAGAAGCTCTTTTTAAAGGGCTGACCTCCGCCGGCCTTGAGTGCCGTTCCCCTCTGAGCGGCCAAAGTTCCGGCATTCTTCTGAGTGTGGATTCCCACGATCAGCCGGAGGTTCTTTCCCTGGCCAAAAAGCTTTCCGACCTGAAGTTTTGTCTATACGCTACAAGCGAAACCGCGCAAACCATTCGCACGCTCGGCATTGAGGTGAAAGAAATTGCCGGAATCCGGGAAAACGACAACACCTTCCGTCTGCTTGAAAGCGGGGAAATTTCCGCTATTATTTATACCGGAGCCCTGCTGGATTCCACGGTGGATGACTATATAGCGCTCCACCGCCGCGCCCTGCAACTTTCGATTCCCTGTTTTACTTCTTTGGACACAGCCAATGCTCTGGCCGATATCATTGCCAGCCGCTATACGGAACAAAACACCGAACTGGTGGATATCAACCATCTGCGCCACCACCGCCGTCCGCTTTCCTTTGCCAAAATGGAGGGAACCGGCGATGATTATCTCTTTATCGAAAACTTTGATCATTCCATTTCCTGCTCGGAATCTCTCTGTATCGCCCTATGTGACCGCCACAAGGGGGTCGGCGGATTCGGAATCGTTCTGATCGAATCCTCCCAAGTGGCCGACGCGAAAATGCGGATTTACAACCAGGACGGTTCCGAAGGAAAAATGGCCGGAAACTGCATCCGCTGCACCGCCAAATACCTCTACGATAACGGGCTGGTTTCCAAAGAACGCATGACCATCGAAACCGCAAGCGGCGTCAAAGAGCTAAAACTTTATACCTCCGGCGGAAAGGTTACGCTGGTATCCGTCAACATGGGGAAAGCCGACTTCTCAGCCAAAGCTCTCCCTTCCACCGTGGATTCCGAAGAAATCGTGAATGCCCCGCTGGAAATCGGCGGAACGGAATACCGCGTCACCTGTGTGAATGTCGGGAACCCCCACTGTGTGGTTTTTTGCGATCATTTGGAAACCGCCGATGTCGCCACCCTCGGTCCGCAATTTGAAAACGCCCCCTGTTTCCCCGAACGCATCAACACGGAATTCGTCCGGATAGTCAATTCCCGGATGCTGAAAATGCGGGTTTGGGAACGCGGAAACGGCGAAACCTCTGCCTGCGGAACCGGCGCCTGCGCCGCTGTGGCCGCGGCTGTAAAAAACGGGAAATGTGCCGCCGGCGAGGATATTACCGTCAAGGTGGCCGGCGGTGATCTGACCGTCAACTACACCGGCGATTCGATGGTTTTAACCGGCGACGCAAAGTTGGTTTTCACCGGTACAACCGAATACTAACCTCATTTCAATCGATTCCCGAATCGAGTAGGAGGCTGCCCATTCGTTGAGCAGCCTCCCTCTCACACCACCGTGCGTACCGTTCGGTACACGGCGGTTCAATCCTATTGAGTGCATAGACTTGTACGCTTCGGATATATCGTAATATCCCCTGCGTGCAAGTCTTTCCTTTGTTATGGCGTGGGTCAATATCCCACTCCCCGCCATAGCCCGGTATCCTTTTCGGGTGTTTTTGTTTCGGTAAGCCTGCCTTTCGGGCATTCCTGACTTCTTTCGGTTTGTCACCCTCGTCTTCGGCTAACAGTTCCTACTGAAAGGCCTGTAGTGGACTTTCACCGCCAAGTTATGACGCGTGCCGGGCACACAAGTAAAAGAGGAAGGATCAGCCAAAGGCTGATCCTTCCTCTTTTTGATTCATTTCGGCAACTGCCTGACAGGCAAATTGATAAATCCTGCGACTTTCCGCAACCGGAATGCGGGCCATGCGGACCGCCGGTTTTCCCCAGACATCCAAAATTCTCGGCCCGATCCACTGGGAATACCCAGTGGTCTGTTCCATCCCATTTAGAATACTCTTCATGGCTTTAGCCGGCTTCATAAACAAAATTTTCATCGGCCGGCGAATGATGGCAAACAACCATTTCGGGTAGTGATTGGTAATTCCGGTAAAACTGATCCCGGGATGAGTCATGGCAAACAGCACCGACGGATGTTGAGCCGCCCATTCCCGATGAGAGGCCATCAGGTACCGTTTGGCATTTCCGTATACAAAATTACAGAAATTTGTATACGAGAAATCCGGATCATCCGGCCGGCTTTTCCGATAACGATAGGCAATACTTCCCACCACAATCACACGGCTCTTTCGCTGTTCAAGCAGCGGTGTCAGGGCGGTGGTTATAGAAAACGGCGACAGAAAATCCACCGTAAAGACATCGTCATACCCGCTTTCTCCGATATGCTTCGGCAGATCATAAACCCCAGCGTTATGAATCAGCACATCCACCGGTTTTTCCTTTAAAATCCGGCAGGCCGCCCGCACCGAGGACGGGCTGGAAAGATCCGCCGTTACCAGTTCCACCGAAGAGTTGGGATAAAGCCTCTGCAATTCCTGCTTTTGACGCGCAGCCTTTTGCGGATTGCGGTTGACCAGAATCAGCGAAGCACCCCGTCGGCACAAAGCCCGGCAGAGTTCCTGCCCGAGGCCACCGGTTGAACCGGTTATCACCACGGTTTTTCCGGTATCCGAACCCCGATCAATCATTTTCCGAATAAATGACGGTCAGATCCGGGTGCAGCTGCAAAATGGAAGCCGGCACCTCCGGGGTGATCGGGCCGTAAAAAGCCTTTTGCAGAATTTCTTTTTTCTTTTTCCCGGCCGCTATCAACAGGATTTTCCCGGCGTGCATAATGGAAACCATTCCCATGGTAACCGCCTGCCGGGGAACCTCCCCTTCGTTTTGAAAGAACCGGGAATTGGCCTTTACCGTGCTCTCATGCAGATCTACCACATGGGTGCCGCCGACAAAGCAGGAATCCGGTTCATTAAAACCGATATGCCCGTCCAGGCCGATGCCCAGCAACTGCAGATCAATCCCGCCGAGTGATTCAATCAGCAGGTCATATTCCCGACACTGCCCGGCGAAATCCCGGGCAATGCCGGAAGGAATGTGGGTGTTTTCCGGCCGGATGTTGATATGATCAAAAAAGTTCTCCTTCATAAAGGCGTGATAGCTCTGTGGATCCTTTTCATCCAGCCCGACATATTCGTCCAGATTGACGCTGCGGCAAAGCGAAAAATCCACATCTCCCTTTTGATACCACTGAATCAATTGGCGATAAATGCCGAGCGGAGAAGAACCGGTGGCCAACCCGAGTACACTATCCGGTTTCAGGATAATTTGAGCCGAAAGAATGTTGGCTGCCTGCCGGCTCATTTTTTCATAAGTATCTACCGTAAAAAAACGCATTTTTTTCCCTCTCAATTTTCTATTTCAAACAGAACCGCGTCCATTGCGTCCAGTTTTCCGTTTAGTTTTCCGTAAAGAATTCGCCCAACCTTGGTATCTTTGGCAAACCTCACCCGATACTCCTGTACCCGATCGGAATAATTCATCAGCGAAACCACACTGCGATGGGCCGAAATCGGATGAACTTTGGCACAAACAAACGGATTTTCGGTATAGGCCGGCGGCACAACCCCGGCCGTTTCCATTGCCAGACGATACACTTCCGAATAGGCCGGAGCATCCTCCCGACTGAAGGCCCCACGGGTGGAAGCCGCTTCCTTTTCGGGAGAGAACAAACAGGAAATCACCTGCCCTTTTCCGATGGTGTGGCAAAGAATGGCCGGTGATCCGTCGGAAAATTCCGCCAGAATCCGGGCGTCGGTCTGTTCGGCGGTATAAATATAATTCGGATGAACCGGGAGGGTATGATCCCCGAGAGTAACGGTCAGAGCCGTTGCCGGAGCTTCCCGGTGTTTGACCTGCATTCCTGTAATCTGCGGGAACAGCCGCATAAAGGCCCCTTCAAAGGTAATCAGAAGAGTGGCTCCGTTTTCCACCCGTTTGAGCAGCCGTTCGGTAGCCACCCGGGTCACAGCATTGTTGTTGGAAAGGCGGGGAAGGATATACAAATCGCTTTCCGGTGCTTCGTCATTAACCGAGCAAAAACGAACCCCCAGGTCATTTTCGGCCGCCAGGCAGAAAACATTGGCCGCCACTCCGGCAGCTGTGCCGCCCAGGCACCGCGGAACCACACACACCGCCTGTCGAAGATATTTCGGCAGTTTGATATCTCCGATAGCCTGCATCAGAGCCTGGGCGGTTTGGGCCGACGGTTTGCACTGACGATCAGCCGTCAGCATTCCGTAATCCGACCCGATATTGTTCCAGTTGTAGGGCGGAAAGGCAAAATGCCCCTGATCAAACGCACACCACCAGAAATACCCGTGGCAGCCGTGTAAAAAGGCCGAGAGCAAATCCCCCCGCACAAAATCCGCTTCGCTGTTATACGAGCAGGTTTGGTAGCCGATTGAGCCGCTTTCTTCAATAAAGCAGGGCTTTTTTCCTAAATCTTCAAAGAGTGAACATTCCGCCGCGGTATGCAGAATCGGGCGCATGGAATCGAGTGGGTCCGCCGGTTGACGGAAAATTGGATAAGGATGGGTGGTCAGAACATCCACCGCCCCGGCGTGATGGAACAATTCCCATTCCCCTTTGGGCGACAAAGCGTCCAGGCTGTAGGAAGCCAGACCGGAAATCACCGGGTGATCCGAATCAAGGGCACGAACCGCATCCGCCATTGTCCGGCTCCAGACATACTGTGCCGGAACATTCTCACCGATATTCCGCATAACGCTGCACTCATTGCCGAGGTCCCATCCGCCGAGAGCCGGGTGATGACAAAAGCGATTCACCAGATAATAAAGATATTTCAGTTCCCATTCAAGGCAAAGCGGATCGGTGAAAATATTTCGGTCGCTGAGCATCGGCGGCAGATAGTTCATACTGCTCATAAAGCCGGTAAAGATGGCCAAATCCACCTTCATGCCGTAATATTCCGCCAAATCCATGAGTTTTTCCAGCCGGTCGGCCATTTCTTTTTTGATGCCGGCACGGCCTTCCTCGCTGTCGTCCAGCGGCGTTTCGTCATCATAGACCACTTCATAAGGGGTCCCGCCCCAGGTTGTCAGCATTTTAATCGGCTGAAAATCATTCCACAGCGGAAAAATCCGCAGCCATTTTACGCCGCAGTTTTTCAGTGCCTTCAGATCCTCATTCAACGAAGCAAAATTCCATTCCCGCCACATACGTGTAGCGGTTTCACTGGCAAAATAATTAA
>CAKSNI010000069.1 GCA_934476025.1 uncultured Eubacteriales bacterium
AAGAGGGTTCTTTTGGTTTTTATTGTGCCCGGCGGGACCGCTTCCGATTGCCGCCCTTTCATACCGGAAAAGGATTTTTGAAATAAGGCGGTCGGTTTTTCAGCGCTTTTCCGGCCCCACAAATTTCCGATAGCCGGAACCGTACTGAACCGCGTTGGAAACCCGGGCCAGGGTGGCGCTGGAAATGCCGGTCTGCCGCATAATATCGGTATAGGTTTCCCCCTGCATCAACAGCCGGGCCGAAGCGATACGGGCGACCATGTTTTCCACTTCTTTATGGGTGCAAAGGTCCTGCAGCAGGATTTCGCAGTCCTCCGGGGTTTTCAGTTTCAGCAGCACTTCATACAATTCCCGGACGGCGCGGTTGTTTTCTTCTTTTGACATAATCGGTTTCTCCGTTTCCGGCAGCGGCAAAAAGGCATTTTTTTCGGGTGGATTTTTGCCGGCAAGCCCTGTTTTTCGTTGTTTTCTCATCAAAAAAGGCGGGGGAATTCTTACGAATTTCCGGATGCCGAAAGGAACGAACGGGTTTTCTCGCTTTTCGGCTGCCCGAAGAGTTGTTCGGGTGTTCCGGCTTCCTCTATCTGCCCGTCGGCAAGATAAATCATCTGGTCGCAGATACTTCTGGCAAATTCCATTTCGTGAGTCACGATGATCATGGTGCGGTCGGCATCCCGCAAAGAACGAATGACCTTCAGCACCTCTCCGGTCAGTTCCGGATCCAGCGCGCTGGTGGGTTCATCAAAGCACAATATATCGGGATTGAGGGCCAGCGCCCGGGCAATTGCCACCCGCTGCTGCTGTCCTCCGGAAAGTTGGCAGGGATAAAAATCCTTCTTTTCCGAAAGGCCGACCCGATCCAGCAACTCTTCCCCCGTTGCGCGGATTTCCGGCAGGGGAGCTTTTTTCAGCAGTTTGGGCGCCAGCATTACATTTTCCAGCGCCGTATATTGCGGAAACAAATTGAAATTCTGGAAAACCAGCCCGAAATGCAGTCGGTTTTCCCGAAGCTGAGCGGCGGAAAGCGGCTTTTCGGCATCGAAAATCACTTCGCCCCCTACCTCAATTGAACCGCCGTCGGCAATCTCCAAAAAATTCAGGCAGCGCAGCAGGGTGGTCTTTCCGCCGCCCGATGAACCGATGATTCCGAGAACCTGCCCTTTTTCAAGGGTAAAATCAATTCCCTTTAAAACCTGTGTGGAAGCAAAACTCTTTTTGAGCCCTTTAACTGTGATGATCGGCACGGTTTCTTCCTCCTTCATCGGAAATAGCTCAGCTTTTTCTCAATGGCCCCGAAAAGAAGGGTGAGAATTCCGCTGAACGCCAGATAAAACACACCGGTAAACAGCAGCGGCCACAAAAGCCCGCCGTTTTTAATGAATTTTTCACCGGCAAAAATCAGTTCCTGAATGGCAATGATCCGGGAAAGCGAGGTATCTTTGACCAAGGTGATAATTTCGTTGCTCATCGGCGGAACAATGCGTTTAACCACCTGAAGCAGAACCACCCGGAAAAAGATCTGGGAGCCTGTCATGCCCAACACATGGCCGGCTTCGTATTGCCCCTTCGAAATGCTTTCGATGCCGCCCCGGTATATTTCGGAAAAATAGCAGGCGTAGTTGATGATGAACGCCACCAGCGTGGCCGTCATCCGGCCGCCGGTTCCGCCGCCCCAGATGTTGTTTCCGAGCAGCCCCGGGCCGTAATAAATCAGGATCAGCTGCAGCATCAGCGGTGTTCCTCGAATGATCCAGATAATGGTTTTCAGAAGCGCACGCAGCGGTTTTAAGCGGCTCATGGTGCCGAAAGAAATCAACAGCCCGAGCGGCAAGGCACCGAGCAGGGTAAAGAAAAAGATCTCCAGCGTTTGGATGCAGCCGATGGAGAGGGCTTTGAGTACTACCGCAAACATAGATTCCGTCCTATTCTGTCAATTTTCGTTATCCAAAACGCCCGAAAGCAGAAGGCGGTTTCTGCTCCGCCTTCTGCCGGGTCATTGGTTGATGATTTTACTGAGCAATCAGGGATTCCTGAACCCCGTAGGTTTTGGCCGTGCTCTGCATGGTTCCGTCCGCATAGGCGGTTTTGAAGAACTCGTTGAGTTTTGCGGCAAGATCCGAACCCTTGCGGAAGCCGACTCCGTACTGTTCCGGAGTATCCGACAGCGAAACGGTGTAGCAAAGCTGAGCGTAGCTGGTGCCTTCGCCGATAACGGCACCGGCCATCAACAGATCGATGACGGCGGCATCGCAGGTGCCGGCAGCCACTTCCTTCACGGCATCGGCCTGCGACGGAACGGGGGTGATTTTCGCGCCCATCGCGGTCAGAACTTCTTCTCCGGCCGAACCGCCTTCAGCGGCAAAACTGAGAGCCTTGACGGAATCAACCGTTGCGTACTGGTCTTTTTTGTCCTTGGGAACCACCACAACCTGTTCGTTGGTGCAGTAGGCGTTGGATGTTTCCATGGCCGCCTTCACCCCTTCGGTCAGGGTCATTCCGTTCCATACACAGTCGATGGATTTGTTGCCCAGTTCCAGCAATTTGTTGTCCCAGTTGATTTCTACGAATTCAACCTCTACCCCGAGCGATTTGGCAAAGGCTTTGGCCATGTCGGCATCAAAACCGATCCATTCGCCGCTGCCTTCGGTCTTTTCGTAATCCATCGGGGCGAAGTTGGTAATCCCGACCACCAGTTTTCCTTTGCCCTTGACATAGTCAAGATCCGAACCCGAATCCTTTTTGCCGCACCCGGCAAAGCAGACAAGCGTCATACAAAGAACCATCATCATTGCAAGCAGTTTTTTCATTTTCTTTCCCTCCGTGTTTTTTGTGGGAAACCGGCGGTTTCCCGATTTCGGTTTTCTGAGGTGGTTTCCTCAGCTGATGGGATCATTATACTTCACTTCGATGAAGTTGTAAAGTGTTTTTTTGCATTTTTTTCATCTTTGTGAATCCCGTACAAAAGTCGCCGCGGTTTTCATCACTTTTTTACACTATTTTGGTAAAGTGAGAGGCGGATTTTGGCCGTTTCCCGTTTCCCGTCATTTTTAAAAAGAAAAAATACCGGCTGTCGGAAAGAAACACCGGATGTCGCGCGGAGAAGCCTTTGCATAAAAAAGCCTTCCTCATCAGAGGAAGGCACAGACTGCAGACAAACTATAAATCAGGTTGTGTCGCGGCGTTTCCGCCGCATTTTTTTCGCTGACCGGTCGGCGGAAAAACGCCTTATAAGCGAAAAACCGCTGAATCAAGCGGCTTTTCAAGAACACTGGGGTGGTATTGGCGGGGATAGAGTGCCGCTCGAAAATCTCTGATTTTCGAGCGGCATTCCCGTAGGGGAGTGTGTCGGCTTTTTCGAAACACTCAGCCTTCCTCATCAGAGGAAGGCAACACGGCGTCAGCCGGGATGAAAGCAGAGAAACACACTCCCTGCCGCGGGGCTTTTTCTCTCCCTCATTCCCCTGCGGTGATCGTTTTTTCGTCAGGGAGGGGGAGGTTCGGAGAATGTTTGATTTTCCGCCGCCTCATTCTCCGGTTGTTTTCTTTTCCGCGGGAAGAAGCAGAGGCCCGATTTCCCGGCAAATGGCATCAAAAGAAAAATCGTTTTGAAAATACGGGGTGTCGGTCGCCAGCACAAACCGGTCCGGCGCATAGTTATCGGTGATGGCCGCCAGGGTGTTCCCGATATTTTCCGGGGTGATGTTGCTTAACGAAACGATATTCTCATGAAAGCCCGAAAGATCCTTATTTTCATAAGTATTGGTGATGGTTTTCACCCCGAAGGTTGACATTTCCAGCGGCGGATAACTCGGATGGGGGGAAACCATCAGCGAAATCCCGGCATAGGTTTCGCTCATCAACCGGGCGTATTCCTCAATGCTGAGTTTCCCGACCGAGTGCAGGGTGCATTGCGGTGTCAGGTGAATATCCGGGAAGGATTCTCCGGCGGAAAACAGTTCCCACCTTTCGGGATCTTTGGCGGTTTTGGCCCACTGAGTCAGCCCGTCCAGCACCAATTCAATGCAGTTCCGGGAAACCGACGGCCGCCCGTACACCAGAATTTTCCGGCTTTTTTCCTTCGGAGGATGCTGCGTCAACGCCTTTTTCAGCGAGGCGTTCAACACCGGATCAAAGCAGAATTCCCGGGTGAAGGAATAGCCGTGCAGCCGGAAATAATCCCGCAGTTCATGGCTGTTGAAAACGGCCAGAACCTCCCGGTTCAAATGATAACTGCTTTCGGCCATAGCCGAAAAAGACGACCAGGCATAAAAATACGGTTCATAATCCTGAATAAAATACAGAAGCGGCGTTGCCGAACCGGTCTGTTTTTCGATTTCGGCGAGAATCCGGTCGCCCAGAACCGCCGTCCACCAGGCGGTGGCGATAAAGATATCCCCGGAGCGCACCGGCAGAACCTTTCCGGCCCGGGGGAAGCAGGGAACCACCTGTTTGGCCGCCGGGAATTTCTTCGCTCCCTCACAGAGGGTATATTCCGGATAATTCCGGACATATTCGGGAAGGGTTTGTTCATCGGTTACAATCATCCGGCATTCCATGCCCGTTTGAGCGCCCAAAGCCTCATAAAACCGAAGGGCCGTGGTAATGCCGCCGAACACATGCTCGGGGTTGAGGGTAGGCACCAGGATATTCAGACGCGGTTTCGAATCCGGTTTCACCGACAGTTCGATGGGAACCAGCATTTCAAGCGTCGGATGAAACGGCCGCCGGCGAAGCACCCGGCGGGCTGCCGCTTTGGCAAAACGAAGAATATTCACTGCTTTTTCCTCCCTTCCCCGGTTTCCCGGAACGGCACCGGCGGAATCCGGATTTGCGGAATGTTGCTGAAGTAGTCCAGATTCCGGTTGAAATACGGATCCCCTTTTTCCCAGAACGGCGCATACAGCACCCGGGATTTTTCAAAATCGATTTCCGGAATATCCCGCGGGTCACGGGATTTGGATTCCAGATGATACAACCGCACCCGGGCGTCATACAGATTGCGGTAGCCGTAATCCATAGCCCGAACGCAGATTTCCACATCACTGGCGCAAACAATAAAGCCCTCGTCGAACCCGCCGATCTTTTCCAGCACCCGGCGGGAAACAGCCATGCAGGCCCCGGTCACGGCGGTGACATTCCGGCTGACCATGGGGGAAACATACGGATCGGCCGCGTGAATCGGCGCCATACCCCGAAAAACATGATCCGCCCAGGAATTCATCCCGATAACCACCCCGGCGTGCTGGATGGTTCCGTCCTCAAACAGCAGCTGAGGGCCGACCACGCCGATTTCCTCCCGGCAGGCGTTTTCGCACAGACGGGTCATCCAATCTTCGCTGATCACCTCGGTATCGTTGTTGAGAAACAGGAACACTTCGGTTTGGCTTTGGCTGTTTTGGATGCCGAAGTTGTTCAGTTTCGACCAGTTGAATTCCATATCGGCCGGAATGGCCCGAACCCGGGGATCCTGCGAAAGTTCCTCCAGGCAGACGGCGGTTTCCGTTTTTTCGGAACGGTTATCCAGAATCAGCACCTCGTAGGCCGGATAATCGGTTTTCTCAAGAATGCTGCTCACACAACGGGTCAGATCGTCGGCATGGTCCTTGGTGGGGATAATCACCGTAACAAAAGGCTTATTTTCCGGCAGATCAAACCGGGCATCGTATACAAACAGATATTCCCCGTCCTGTGCCCGGGCCGTTTCCCCGTAGCGGCGCCGCAGATGTTCCTGCAGAGCCCTTCTCCCGGCCTCATGCGCATAGGGTTTGGAATCGGGATTTACCGAAGTGGAGGTCGCGGTTTCCCGCCAGCTGTACAGGATATCGGGAATGTGTTCAATCCGGTCGGTCTGCTCATAAAAACGCAGCATCAGATCGTAATCCTGGCTGCCGCTGAATTCTTCCCGCATTCCCCCGACGGCATCGTACAGCCGGGCGGAAAAGCAAAGAAAATGGCAGATATACATCTGAGAATACAGCAGATCCGGGCTGAAATCCGGTTTAAAAAACGGACGGCAGCGTTTTCGCCCGGCCAGATGATCTTCGTCACTGTAGCAAAGGTCGCAGCCGGTTTTTAAAAAGGTTTCGGCCACCCGGGAAAGCGC
>CAKSNI010000070.1 GCA_934476025.1 uncultured Eubacteriales bacterium
TCTATATTTCTCGAAATCCGATCTTAGCTTTGATATGAGAGTTTATTGCTGCCTCACCACCCGGACTTGAACTAAAGTTATATATAGACCGTAATTTCTTTTGTTCCTATAAAGATTTTACGGTCTTTTTTTATGCCTATTTTTCCTCCTTGCAGACGAATACATAGGGGTGCTGTGTTTCGTCCCCTTTGGTGCCTTGCAGCGCAGCGGAAAGGAAGGAATTGCTCAATGGCAATATTGATCTTTATAACAAAACGGTTACCGCTTTTCCAGCCTCGGTGATTGCGTCGATGTTCCATTCCGAACAGGAAAAACGCATGGATGAAGAATATATGGAAGAAAACCGACAGGTTAGCCACGAACAAATCGATTTCTCGAAATTCTGATGTAGAAAATCCGGAAGGCCCGGGCAGAAAATCTGCCCGGGCCTTCCGGATTTTAAAAATTTAAGAAGAAGTCGGGCGTTCAAGAGTGCAGCACCGATGCATAGAATACAAATGAAAATATGCTGCATATTTGCATACTTATGCAAGTGAAATGCATAAGATTCGTAAAAATGAATAAAAAACGGCAAAAAATGCAGAATTGCCCGGTGTAATTTGACAATTATGCAAAAAAGCGCAAAAAACACTTGCATTTTTATTTATGCGGTGGTATGATAGGCACAGTTAAAAAAACTTCTTCAGGAGGAAAAGAAAATGAAAAAACTGCTTGCTATCGTTCTTGCCGCTCTCATGATTTGTGCTTGCTTTGCAGGCTGCGGGAAGAGCAAAGAAACTTTGACCATGGGAACCAACGCTTCGTTCGCACCGTATGAATATGTGGACGATAACGGAAAGATTGTCGGAATTGATGCCGAAATCGCTCAGGCTATTGCCGACAAACTCGGAATGACACTGGAAATCAAAGATATGGATTTTGAGGCTTTGGTTCCGGCGGTTCAGTCCGGGCAGGTTGATCTGGTTCTGGCCGGTATGACGGTTTCGGAAGAAAGAAAAGAATCGGTCAACTTCACCGATTCCTATGCCAAAGGGGTTCAGGCTATTATTGTTACCGAGAATTCCGATATTGCTTCGGCGGATGATTTGGCCGGCAAGAAAATCGGGGTACAGAGCGGCACTACCGGCGACACCTACTGCACCGACGATTTTGGTCAGGAAAGTGTAAAACAGTATAAAGACGGCGCTGCTGCGGTTGCGGCTTTGAAAAACGGCCAGGTTGACTGCGTGGTTATCGATAACGAACCGGCTAAGAATTATGTTGCTTCCAATACCGGACTGAAAATCCTGAACACGGCCTATGCCGATGAGGATTACGCCGCTGCCATTGCCAAGACCAACACCGAACTGCTGGATAAGGTTAACAAAGCCATCCAGGAACTGAAGGCCGACGGCAAGATTGACGAAATCGTTTCCAAGTACATTAAGTGATTTTACGGCAACCGAATTTTGAATTACAGGGGACGGCTTTTGCCGCCCCCCGTGGCATATCTTGTGAATACCAGAAAAGAGGGATTCTGTGGGCGTTCTCACTTTAGCGGATTGGCTGGCTTCAACGGCACCGGGGTGGATTCAAAAGGCTCCGTCGTGGCTGCAGTTTTTGCTTTTTCAGTTGTATCAGACATTTGTATACCAGAACCGTTGGAAGTTTTTCACGAACGGGTTGAAAATTACTTTCATTGTTACCATCGGGGCATTGCTTCTGGGAATTGTGATCGGGCTGTTGGTGGCCATTGTCCGCGCTTCGTATGACACGGTAGACCGTCGAAAAAAATGGTCGCTTCTCGGAATTCTTAATGGGATCTGCAAGGTGTATCTGACGATCATCCGCGGAACTCCGATGATGGTTCAGCTGCTGATCATGGGGTTTGTTATTATGACCCCGAAAACCGACACCGGCACGGTTCTGTGCGGAATCATCACCCTTGGAATTAACTCCGGTGCCTATGTTGCCGAAATTGCCCGTTCCGGGATTATGTCGATCAACAAGGGGCAAAGTGAAGCCGGTCGTTCTTTGGGGCTCAATTATGTCCAGACCATGTGGTATGTTGTTATTCCGCAGGCACTGAAAAACATTTTGCCGGCCCTCGGAAACGAAATGATCACCCTGCTCAAGGATACCTCGCTGGTTTCCATCATTGCACTGCGGGATGTTACCAAGCAGGCGCAGAACATTGTCAGCAAAACCTATCAGGCGTTTGTCCCGTACATCAGCCTGGCCTGCATTTATTTGGTGATTGTTATCATTATGACCAAACTGCTCGGACTTCTGGAAAGGAGGATGCGTAAGAGTGATCACTGAAAGTGAAGTTTTGATTCAGGTGGAGGATTTAAAGAAATCCTTTGGTTCGGTGGAGGTACTCAAGGGCATCAATACCGAAATCCGAAAAGGAGAAGTGGTGGTGGTAATCGGCCCCTCCGGCTCCGGTAAATCCACCTTTTTGCGGTGTCTGAACCGGTTGGAGGAACCCACCGGCGGCCATATCTATTTTGAAGGAACCGATATTCTCGATAAATCGGTCAACATCAATCAGCACCGTCAAAAAATGGGAATGGTGTTTCAGCAATTCAATCTGTTCCCGCACATGACCATTTTGCGGAATATGACCCTGGCTCCGATGAAGCTGAAGGGAATGAGCCGGGAGGATGCCGAAAAAAAAGCCCTTTCCTTGTTGGAACGGGTTGGTCTGGCGGATCGGGCAAATGCCTATCCGAATCAGCTTTCCGGCGGGCAGAAACAAAGAATTGCCATTGTCCGCGCTCTCTGTATGGATCCGGATGTGATGCTGTTTGATGAACCGACCAGTGCATTGGATCCGGAAATGGTCGGCGAAGTGCTGGAAGTTATGAAGGAATTGGCCGAAAGCGGCATGACCATGGTTTGCGTTACCCACGAAATGGGCTTTGCGCGTGAGGTGGCCGATCGGGTGATATTTATTGATGAAGGCGTAATTATGGAAGAGGGAAACCCGCAGGAATTTTTCTCTCATCCGAAATCGCCTCGACTGCAGGATTTTCTCTCCAAAGTGCTTTAAAAATCAAGCCGCCGTTTTCCGAAAAGGAAAACGGCGGCTTGTTGTTTGCTTTTTATTCGGCCGGCTTTTGCTGCGGCATCTGGGCACGCAGAGCAGCGCGGGTTTTGCGTACTTCGCCGAGATTGGCGGTCAGGCTGTCGTCGGCTCTTCTCATCAGATCGTCAACAAAGTCCTGAGCGGCTTTTCTCATTTCACGGCTCTTGGCCTGGGCGTTCGAAATGATTTCCTGGGCCTTGTCCTGTGCCATACGGGTGATTTCCTGTTCGGAAACCTTCTGCCGGGCCTGTTCTTCCGCGGCACGGATCAAGCCGTCGGCTTCCTGTTTGGCGGTGGAAATGATGTTGGCACGGTCGGTAACAATGCCGCGGGCCTGTTTGATTTCGTTCGGGATGTTCAGACGGATATCGTCTACAACGGCTCTCAGCTTTTCAAGATCTACCAGAGCTTTTTTGCCGGGCATTTTGATCCCGCTGTCCAATACTTCATCAAACTGTTCCAATAATTCTTCCAAATTCATCGTGTTTCAATCCTTTCATGGAGTTTTCGTAATCAAACGCAAACCGGAAACGGGTCAATTCTTTTGCAACCGGTTTACAACATCCCCGTGAATCACCGAGGGGACAAATTCGCTGATATCGCCGCCCATCGCCGCGATTTGCCGAACCAGGCTGGAACTCAGGTACATATTTTCCGCCCGGGTCATCAAAAAAACGGTTTCGGCATCGGGATTCAGCTTTTTATTGGTGAGCGCCATTTGGAATTCATACTCAAAATCCGAAACGGCGCGCAGACCCTTGATAATGGTTTTGGCCTGCTTTTTGCGGACATATTCCGCCAGCAGACCGTCGGAAAATTCAACCGACACGTTGGGAAGTTCGCATACGGTTTTGCGAATCAGCTCCACCCGCTCCTGCGGGGAAAACAGGCAATGTTTATCCGGATTGACCATGACAACCACCAACAGGTGGCCGAACATTGCGGCGGCACGCTGAATGATATCGTAATGCCCGAGGGTAATCGGATCAAAACTTCCCGGATAAACGGCAAGTTCGCGGTTCACGGCAATTCTCCTTCAAAAACATATTTGGCAACACGGATTTTTCCGTAACGGTATTCTTTGGCCAGTCGGAAAGAACCGTACCGTTCTTTGAGCGGAACATCACTCGGATGTTCGCACATGATGATGCCGCTTTCACGCATCAGAGCGGCAGCCCCGGTCAGGGCCTTGTCATACAAACCGTCGTGATACGGCGGATCGATAAAACAAAAATCATATTGCTTTTGGCAGCGGGAAAGAAACAGGGAAAAGTCGCTGCAGACGGTTTCAAACCCTTCGGCAAACCGGCAGCGTTCCGCGTTCTTTCTGACCAGATCCAAAGAGGCGCGGGAAGAATCGACAAAGGTGACAAACGAAGCGCCGCGACTGAGCGATTCCAGCCCCATCTGGCCGCAGCCGGCAAAGAGATCCAGCACCCGGGCGCCTTCTATTTCAAATTGTACGGCACTGAAAACCGCTTCCTTTACCTGGGCGGAGGTCGGACGAACCGCGTTTCCCTCCGGGGTGAGCAGATGGGTTCCCCGTGCAGTACCGGTGACTATACGCATATAAAGGAACTCCCGTACTTTCGGTTTTTTTCATTATCCCACGAAACCACCCGGTTTGTCAATACGGAATCGCAAAAAATCCGGAAAAAGTCGGCCGAAAACGGATTTTTTTTGAAAAAACGGCGGAAATCGGGAAAAAGTGCTTGCAAAGCCCAAAAGAATATGATATAATTGCAAGGCTGCAAAATTGCGGCCAATCATTACACACACTCCGTCGGCACAAAGTTCGCCACCGGGCGATGGATGCCAGCCGTAATGCGGGGTGGAGGAAGAAACTTTAGGAGGAAAAATTATGGCAGTCGTATCAATGAAACAATTGTTGGAGGCCGGGGTTCATTTCGGCCATCAGACCAGACGCTGGTGCCCGAAGATGGCGGAGTACATCTTCACGGAAAGAAACGGGATCTATATCATCGATCTCCAGAAAACCGTAAAGAAACTCAATGAAGCCTATCTGTTTGCCCGGGATATTTCCGCTTCCGGAAAAGATATTCTGTTTGTCGGCACCAAAAAGCAGGCTCAGGATTCGATTAAAGAAGAAGCCATGAACTGCGGGATGCCGTATGTCAACGCCCGTTGGCTGGGCGGTATGCTTACCAACTTTACCACCATTCGCAAGAGAATCGCCCGTTTGAATCAGCTCCGGAAAATGAAGGAAGACGGAACCTTCGATCTGCTTCCGAAGAAGGAAGTTGTTTCCCTGGAACTGGAAATTGAAAAACTGGAAAAATATCTCGGCGGAATTCAGGACATGACCAAACTTCCGGGTGCCCTTTTCATCGTCGATCCGCGCAAAGAAAGAATTGCGGTTGCCGAAGCGAAAAAACTCGGAATTCCGATTATTGCCATTGTTGACACCAACTGTGATCCGGATGAAATTGATGCCGTGATCCCGGGGAACGATGACGCCATCCGCGCCGTGAAACTGATTGCCGAAACCATCGGTGCCGCCGTGATCGAAGGCCGTCAGGGCGAACAGGATGCCGCTCAGCCCGAAGAGGCTGCCGAAGAAGCCGCTGCCGAATAATTCGGCCGGGCTTTTCGGAACACATATAACAGGAGGAATTGAAATGGCTTTTACAGCAAAAGATGTACAGGCATTGCGTGAAAAAACCGGCTGCGGTATGATGGACTGCAAAAAGGCTTTGAGCGAATGCGACGGAAATATGGAGGCCGCGGTTGATTTTCTGAGAGAAAAAGGACTGGCTTCTCAGGCCAAAAAAGCCGGCCGGATTGCCGCCGAAGGTACCGTCAGCGCTGTTGTGAAAAACGGCGTGGCTGCCATGGTGGAACTCAACTCCGAAACCGACTTCGTTGCCAACGGAGAAAACTTCAAGGCATTGGCTGCCAAAATTGCCGATATCGTTGCCGATCAGAACCCGGCTGATCTCGATGCTCTCAATCAGTGCAAAGAGAACGGTCAGACGGTGGAAGAAATGGTTCAGGAACTGTTTCTGGC
>CAKSNI010000071.1 GCA_934476025.1 uncultured Eubacteriales bacterium
ATCTAGCCCATCCCGATTTATTGAATTTCACCGGTGAAGATCCGGTGTACGAAATCCAGATGCAGCGGCTGTGCCGTTTCTGCAAAGAAAAAAACATTCCTCTGGAAATCAATATGCTCGGTTTTGCCGATCATCGCCGCTACCCGAGCGAACGCTTTTTCCGATTGGCAAAGCAAACGGGGAACGCAACCGTCATCGGCTGTGATGCCCATGACCCGGCCTCCCTATCCGATCGGACCACCCAGCAGGCGGTTCTTGACTTTGCCCGCGGCTTGGGCCTTTCGCCCGACAACCGCATCTCCCTGCGACCTATCCGCTAACCCCGCCAGGGAGGCAGGAAATTTCCCTTTTCCGCCGGGCGGCCGCTTTTCCCCTTTTGACGATAACCAAAAAGAGAGCCTGTAAAAACGAAATGTTTTTACAGGCTCTCGGTTTTATGATTTTTTCCGGGAAACCCGGAAAATCAACATCCTCAGGCTTCGGCAATTGCTTCTACCGGGCAGGCAGCAGCACAGGCACCGCAATCTACGCACTTCTCCGGATTGATTTCGTAATGAGATTCACCTTCGGAGATTGCTTCTACCGGGCATCCGCCGGCGCAAGTGCCGCAGCTGATGCATTCATCGGAAATTTTATAAGCCATTCTGGTACACCTCCCTTTCTGTTGGTAAGTCTATTGTACTACAAAAACCAAAAAATGCAACCCTTTTTTTATTTTCCGGAATTTTCCCCATTTTTCCGGCGATTTTTTCCTTTTTCACCGGAAAAATTCTTCTTTTTCGGAGCCGCTTCCCCTTCTTTTTCCGGATGGGCGGGAGGATTGTTCTGTTTTTTCGGCTTGGAACGGGAAAGAATGGTAACTTCCTCCCGGGTTGTTTTGAAAGGCAGCCCCTCTCCGTCGCCCAAACGAACCGACAGCTTTCCGGTAATGATATTTACATCGGTGACAACGCCAACCCCTTCGGAGGTTTTCACCGTTGCCCCAATATTGGGGGTAATTTTCAGCAGCTGTTCGTAGGAATCCTGTTCATATTTCAGACAGCACATCAACCGGCCGCAGCAGCCCGAAATTTTGGTAGGATTCAGCGAAAGCCCCTGTTCTTTGGCCATTTTAATGGAAACCGGATGGAACTCGTTTAAAAAGCGACTGCAGCAAAACGGCTGACCGCAGATTCCGATTCCTCCGAGCATCCGGGCTTCATCCCGAACCCCGATCTGCCGCAATTCAATCCGCGTGTGGAAGGTGGCCGCCAGATCCTTTACCAGATCCCGGAAATCCACCCGCCCGTCAGAGGTGAAGAAAAAGATCATTTTGCTGCCGTCGAAGGAACACTCCACCTCAATCAGTTTCATATCCAGCCCGTGCTTTTTGATTTTTTCTTCGCACATCGGGAAGGCCTTTTTGGCTCTTTCCTGATTTTCCGCCACCCGTTTCAGATCCGCCGGAGTCGCCGATCGAACCACCTGTTTCAGAGGTTTGACAATCTGATCGTCCTCCACCCGGCGGTTTGATTCCGACACAGTGGCACATTCGGTGCCCTGCGCGGTTTCCACAATCACCGCTTCGCCCTTTTGATAGGTCTTACCGGCCGGGTCAAAAAAATACCCGGTTCCGTCTGCCTTGAATTTTACTGAAATAACTTCTGTCATAGTTCCTCCTGATCAAGTTCCGGTGCAAAACCGGACCGGGCGCCTTACTTTGCTTTGCCCGGATTTGAAAGGCCCGCCCTCAGGCGGAATAGAGTTCTTTATATTCTGCCGCCAGCCCCGTAAACAAAAGAGAAAGATTGATGTTGGTTTTCAGGCTTTCCTGCGCGAGGAGCAGGCGGTCATACGCCGCCGTCAGATGCCGGACTTCATACCCATCGTCAACATTTTCCCGAATCTCCCGCAAAAAAAGATAGGAAAGTTCGGCCAGAAAGCGGTCGGCCGAAACCCGATCCCTGAGAACCGGCTGCACCAGTGTCAGCATTTCGTAGCCGTTGCGATTCCGCATCGCTGCCAGATACTGTTTGGAAAGGTCAAAAAAGTCCTTTCCCTTTTCGGTCTGCCATTCTCCGAGAATCCGCCCGAGATTGTCCGCACAGCGAACCGCCGCTTCTTCGATGGCCCGAGGCTCTTTGGACGGAAACCGCTCCGCCAGGTACGAAAGGACCTCTTCATGCGAAGGGGTGATCAGCGAAAGAGTAACGCAACGGGAAATCACTGTGGGTAACAGCGAAGTCCGGGAACGGCACAGCAGCAAAAACACCGTATGCCCGACCGGTTCTTCCAAAACCTTCAGCAAAGCATTTTGCGACTGCAGATTCATGGTATCCGCTTCCCGCACCACAAACACCCGGGAACGAGCCATTTGCGGGCGAACAGCGGTTTCCCGGATCAGTTTGCGGACCTGCTCAACCGCGATATTCTTTTTTCCGGTCTCGGGAGCCACCGTGTACAAATCCGGGTGTGTCCCCACCGAAACCAAATGGCAGCTTTTGCATTTTTCACAGGGAGGATTTTCCCCCTCGCAAAGCACTGCGGCAGCAAGATAGGAAGCCAGTGTCCGTTTGCCGGTGCCGTCCTCCCCCTCAATCAGCAACGCATGGGGAAACCGGCCCGTTTCAATCATTCGGGCCGTTGTTTCCGCCGCTCCGCGATTTCCGATCAGGGGAAAACTCATAAAACAAACCCGACCTTTTTCATGGCCTTTCGCAGCGTTTTGTTGGCTACATAAGCGGCCTTTTCGGCACCGGAATGATAAATTTCTTCCAGTTTCTTTTTATCGGTAATCCATTCTTCATACCGAAGGCGAATCGGATCCAGGGTATGGGCCACCGTTTCTCCGTCAGCCAGTTTAAAGTCCCCATATCCGCGCCCGTCGAACTCGCGTTCGATTTCTTCGCTGTTCTTTCCGGTAACGGCCGAATAAATTCCGATCAGATTGTTGATTCCGTCTTTTCCCTCGCCGACACGCACACAGGCTTCGCTGTCGGTCACGGCGCGTTTGAATTTCCGGATGATATCATCCCGGGAATCCAAAAGAGAAATAAAGGAATTTATATTGTCGTCGGATTTTGACATTTTGCGGGCCGGGTCCTGCAGGGACATCACCCGGGCCCCGGTTTTTTTGATATACGCATCGGGAATCACAAAAACATCGCCGTACAACCGGTTGAACCGGGTGGCAATATCCCGGGCAATTTCCAAATGCTGCTTCTGATCGGCCCCCACCGGTACCAGATCCGGTTTATAAAGCAGAATATCCGCGGCCATCAGAGTCGGATAGGTAAACAGCCCCGCATTGACATTGTCGGCATGACGGGCCGACTTATCCTTGAACTGAGTCATCCGGGAAAGCTCCCCGAATTGAGTATAGCAGGAAAGCACCCAGGAAAGCTGCGCGTGGGCCGGCACCTGGGATTGGATAAACAGGGTGGATTTCTCCGGATCCAGCCCAATCGCCAGCAGCAGTGCACAAATCGAATAAATCTGGGCCCGGAACTTAGCCGGCTCCTGACGAACGGTAATGGCGTGAAGATCCGCCACCGCAAAGGTGCAGTCAAAATCATCCTGCATCTGTTTCCAGTTTTTCAAAGCCCCCAGATAATTTCCCAGGGTCGGGATTCCGCTCGGCTGGATGCAGCTGAGAACTTTTTTCTTTTCCGCTGTCTTTTCCATTTCTTCCATAACAGACAGCTCCTTTCCGATTTTTTCTCATAGTAAGGTTATTTTATCATAATCCCTGCCTTTGTACAAGTGTTTTCCGAAAAAAAGCCGGGTACGCCAAAAAAACGAATTGTTTTTTCGGCGTACCCGAAGGCTGATTTTCAAAACAATTTCCCGTTTTCGGGTTTTGCCGGCCGAGGCATTTTATTTCCCAGCCTTGATGGCCGCAATCAATTTGCTGAGCGAACCGGTTGCCAAACCGATGCATTCGTCGGCTGCCCCATAATAAATACGAATGGCATCCGTTTCTTCGTCGGCAATCGCCCCGCAGGAGAAAACGACATTCTTGGTCAGCCCGTCGATTTCATACGGCGTGTTCGGTGTAAGAATCGGGCGGTCCAACACCCCGATAACCTTGGACGGATCCTCAAGATCCAGCAGAATGGCCCCCAACGAATAGCACCATTCTCGATTTTCCTTATACACACCGTGGATGATTTCCAGCCAGCCGTCTTTGGTTTTGATCGGCGGTGTCGGCCCAACCTTATAGTTGGCAAAGGAAAGCGGCGGATAAAACATCGGGCGATATTTGCCCCAGTAAATCAGATCCGGCGAATAGGAAATCCACATTCCCCCGAGCAGCTTGTCATCCAGCGGATGGCCCCCGCGGTCTTCCAGGCGAAGAACGCTGTAAGGGCGATCCAGCCGGACATATTGCCCGTTGATTTTTTCCGGGAACAGGCAGGGGACCCGATCACTCGGCATGGCGACGCATTCCACAAATTCCAGCGTTTTGAAATCCTTGGTTTTTTCGATCACTGCTGCCGGGCCGACCCGTTCCACCTGAGCCGGCCGGACTATATAATAAGTGTCCTCAATTTTGGTAATGCGCGGATCGATCACCCAACAGTCGCAGTTCAGCGGAAAATCCCCTGCCCAGTTCCGTTTCGCGCAAAACGGTTCTTCGCTGATTTCAAAATGAACCCCATCCCCGCTCACTGCCAGATGAATGCCGGTGCGACTGCCGTTTCGTTCTTCCTTATATTCTGCCGCAATCAGGAGGACCGTTTTCCCTTCATACATTGTTTGGCCGCAATTGAACACCCGCCGGGCCGGAATCGGAAAATCCTTTACGGTAATAATCGGATTGCTCGGATGACGGTGCATAATGAATTCTTCACCCCGAAATTTGTCAATCATACAGAAGCCTCCATTTCGCTTTTTGGCCCCCAATGCCGGGCGCCATTTTCCTTATTATACAGTCTGCTTCCCGAAAATGCTGGACATTTTTCCGCAAAAAACGGACATTTTTTGATTTTCCCGAGGGTGCTGCCGAAAAATCCATTCACTCTTTTCTGATTTCCCCCCAAAAACAAAAAGCCGGGGGTCGTTTGACCCCCGGATGACATTTTTTCAGATGGTCCGGATTACTCCGCGCGGACAGGCGAGCAAACATTCTTCACATCCGGTACATTTTTCCGGATCAATAGTCGCCAGAAAATCATTCACGGCAACGGCGCCGGTCGGACATTCCTTCAGGCATTTCCGACAACCGATACACCCGGCACTGCACTGTTTCATGGTCGTACCGCCCTTTTCGGTATTGTGGCAGGCCACCGCAATCCGGGCGGAAGCCGGTACAATCTGAATCAGTTCCTTCGGGCAAACCTTGGCGCACTTTCCGCACCCGGAACAACGGGACGGATCCACCCGGGCCACCCCATCATAAACCGCAATGGCGTTTTTCTCGCACACCCGGACACAGTCCCCCATGCCCTGGCACCCGGCCGAACAGGAAAGAATTCCCCCGTAAAGCGTCGCGGCCGCGGCGCAGGATTCCATTCCGTTATAGGCATATTGTTTTTTCGCATGGTAGCAATCTCCGCTGCAGCGCACAAACGCCTTTTTTTCCTGGGCGGCAATTTCCACCCCGAGCAGTTGAGAAAGAGCCTGTGCCGTTTTGGCTCCTCCGGGAACACACAGCCCCGGATCGGCATGCTCCTTGCTGATAGCCGCCGCATATCCGTCGCAGCCGGTATATCCGCAGGCACCGCAATTGGCCCCGGGCAGGGCCTCCCGGATGCGCGCGGTCTGTTCATCCTCCTTCACGGCAAAAAAGCGGGAAGCCAGAGCGATCAGTGTGCCGGCAACCAGCCCGATCAGGCCGACCAATCCAATCGGAATCAGAATTTCGTTCAAAAGTATTCCCCCTTACAGCCCCAGGCCTTTAAAGCCCATAAAGGACAGCGAAACCAGTGCGGCCGCAATCAATGTAATCGGCAGCCCCTGCAGACTTTTCGGAATATCGGAGGATTCCAGACGAACCCGCACTCCCGAAAAAATAAACATGGCAAACAGAAAGCCGAGCCCGGCTCCGAGAGCGTTGAAAAGGGATTCAACAAACCCGTAATC
>CAKSNI010000072.1 GCA_934476025.1 uncultured Eubacteriales bacterium
GGCCCGCATTTCCAAATATCCGCAATGATAGTGCATGGTTTCGTTGGTTTTTAAACCGTCGCAGCCGTAAAAACCGGTTCCGTCTTTCTTTTTAAAATAGCGCATGGTGGCGCAGCTGTCGGCAACCGAAAAAGTTTCCGGCGTTTTGGACATATCAACTGTTCCTCCGGCACTGCTTTCCAGCTGGCCGTCATAAACCCGGAACTTGCTTTCATCCAGTTCGTTGCCTTCGAATTCGTCATTCCAGACCAATTCATAACCTTCGGGAACAAAAGAACTGTGAGAAATTTTGTTGTTTTCCTGATTCATAGGGAAACCTCCTTTTTTGCCGAACTTTTTGTCGGCTTGAGTGGATTATAGCAAATCGGAACCGGGGAGTCCATGGACTTTTTGGTTGGAAAGATGGATAAACAGTTTGTAAAATTCCGGTTTTCCCCTTTAAAAGACGGGAACCGAAAAGTTCCGTTGATAGAATTCAAAAAGCCCGATATAATGAAAAAATTACAGAGGGTTTGGATTTTATAAAAAAATGATCAGTTTGCTTTTGGCCGCGGCTCTGTTTTTCGGATGCCTGCCGTTGGCGGCAACGGCGATGGTCTGGTGGACACCAACGACCTTTCGATGCGCAAGAAATTTCTTGCCAATATCGAAGGAACCGTTCTCGGCCCGATCAAATAATCGAAAAAACGCGCTTTCCCGGCAGAGGAGTTTTCCTCTGCGGGATTCTTAATATTTGCAAAAATAGGAAAAGATCGGGAAGCAATTGTTGATTTACCGGGGAAAAAGTGATATACTCTTACCAATGAAAACGAACGAAGAAACGGGAGGATAAAAGGTGCAGAAATACCGTTATGCGGGGCTGAGTGAAGAAGAAGTCGACCAACGATACGAAGAAGGTCTGACCAACGAAAGCCATTCTTCGGCCGGGAAATCGGTGAAAGATATCATTCTTTCCAATATTTTTACCTATTTTAATATGATTTTTCTGGTAATTACCGTGCTGCTTTGCCTGGTCGGGTCCTTTCGCAATCTGACCTTTTTGCCGGTGGTACTCGGAAACACATTAATCGGAATTTTCCAGGAAATCCGCGCAAAAAAAACGCTGGACAAAATGAGCTTGCTCAATGCTCCTCATGCCCGGGTAATCCGCGGCGGAAAACGGCAGATTCTTCGGAGCGAAGAATTGGTGCGGGATGATATCGTCATTTTTTCCGCAGGAGATCAGATCTGCGCCGATGCCCGGGTTCTGGAAGGCGGTGTAACAGCCAACGAAGCTCTGCTGACCGGGGAAGAGGATGAAATTGAAAAGCAACCGGGCGATGCGCTGCTGTCCGGCAGCTTTGTCGTGGCCGGCGAATGCTGTGCGGTTTTGGAAAAGGTTGGGGAGGAATCCTACATTTCCCGTCTGACTGCCGAAGCCAAGGAAGCGGATGACTCGGAACAGTCGGAAATGATTCGTGCTATCAATAAGATAGTAAAATGGATGGGCATTATCCTGATTCCTATCGGGGGAATTTTGTTTTATCAGGCCCGGTTTGTCAATCATGAAACCGTGGCGAACAGCGTGGTTTCCATGGTTGCCGCCGTGATCGGAATGATTCCGGAAGGCCTGTATCTGTTAACAACCGTCGCCCTGGCACTGGGAACGATTCGGCTGGCCAAACGGAAAGTGCTGTTGAATGATATGCGGAGCATCGAATCGCTGGCTCGGGTGGATGTATTGTGCGTGGATAAAACCGGGACCATCACCCAGCCGGAAATGCAGGTCAGCCAAACCCTTGCCCTGGAAGGAGAATCGCAGGAATTCGAAGAAATGCTGCGTCGGTATGTTACGGCCTCCGGGGATAACAATGCCACCATGAAGGCGCTGAAGGAGCATTTTGCCAAGGCGGAAACGCCGCTTTCCGCCATGCCGGTCAATTCGGTTCTTCCGTTTTCTTCCTCGCTGAAATACGGAGCGATAACCTTCCCCGTGGGTACCTACCTGCTGGGCGCGCCAGAATTTATTCTGCCGGAAATCCCCGGGCAGCTGGGGGAACAAATTGCCGGATTTGCCGCCAAAGGATACCGGGTTTTGCTGTTCGCCCGGCAGGACGAACCGATTTCTCAAAGCGGGCCCTCCCGGTTGATTGAACCGATGGGGCTGGTGATTTTGTCTAATGCTATTCGGAAAAACGCCAGGGCGACCTTCCGGTACTTTAAAAATCAAGGTGTTACGGTAAAGGTGATTTCGGGCGACCATCCGGAAACGGTGGCTGAGGTAGCCTCTCTGGCCGGAATTGAAAACGCCGATCGGTATATTGATGCGTCGCTGTTGGATACCGATGAAAAAATCGAGGAAGCAGCCGGAACATACACGGTATTCGGCCGGGTGACGCCCCGGCAGAAGCAAAAACTGGTTCACGCGCTGCAGGATGCCGGTCACACGGTTGCCATGACGGGGGATGGGGTCAACGATATTCTGGCCATGAAGGATGCCGATTGCGGTATTGCGATGGCTTCGGGGAGTGAAGCGGTTTCTCAGGTGGCTAAGGTCGTGTTGCTGGATTCGGATTTTGCCCGGATGCCGAGTGTGGTTTCCGAAGGGCGCCGGGTGGTCAACAATATTCAGCGATCGGCTACCCTGTTTTTGGTGAAAAATATTTTTTCCCTGCTGCTGGCTATTACCGCCTCGGTTTTTGCCCTGACCTATCCGCTGGAACCGGCTCATATTTCGTTGATCAGTATGTTTACCATCGGGCTTCCCGGATTTTTGCTTGCGTTGGAAAGCAACAACAGCCGAATTGACGGGCATTTTCTTAAAAATGTGTTAACCAAAGCCCTGCCGGCTGGGCTGACCGATGCGATTATCGTCGGTTCGCTGGCCATCTTTGCCCAGGTCTTCGGAATCGAACGGGGCGATGTTGCTACGGCGGCTACCCTGGTGCTGGCGGTAGTCGGATTTATGATTCTGCGCCATATCTCGGTGCCGCTGAATAAATATCGCGGGGCGGTTTTCGGCATCAGTATTCTCGGTATGCTGCTTTGCTTCTTTTTGCTGCCGAATCTGTTTTCCATTGTCCGGCTGCCGGCTACCATTGTGCAGCTGGTGATCATTTTTTCGTTTGCCGCGGAATCCATTTTCCGGATTTTGACCTTCTGCTTTGAACGCCTCTTTCCGTCAATCCGGCGGAATTGGGCGGCGATGCGTCAAAGAAAACGGCAGCAGCGAAAAAAACGCCGCAAAGCCTGAGTCCGAAACCACCGGAAAAAGCAACCGGAAGAGTTGCCGAACAGACAGCCGGATTTTGCGTTGCTTTTGATGAAAATTTATTGAACAAAGAAGGAGAATGTCCATGTTTCAAAAGAAATTTATCCGGGCCCCTTACCCGAAGCGGAGCCTTGAGCATCCGCAGAACGCTCCCTATTTTCGAAAGACTTTTGACCTTGAAACGGTGCCGGAATCCGCAAAAATCACGGTTTGCGGATTGGGCTTTTATGAAATCTATGTTAACGGAAGCCCGATGACCAAGGGAATTTTGGCCCCCTACATTTCCAACAGTGATGATGTATGCTATTTTGATGAATACGATATCACAGCCGTTTTAAAACCGGGGAAGAACTGCGTGGCCTTTCTGCTCGGTAACGGGATGCAGAACTGTGAAGGCGGAATTACCTGGAACTTTCAGAATGCGCCGTTTACTTCTGAAGTGAAACTTGCTTTTGCCATGAGTTTGAGGGCGGGAGAAACCGAAACGGTTCTTTTGTCTGATGAAACGGTTCGCACGGCCCGTTCTCCGATTACACTGGATGATCTGCGTTTCGGTTGTCACTATGATGCCCGTTTGGAAATAGAAAATTGGAATCTGCCGGAATTTGACGACAGCGGCTGGGATGCCGCACTGCCGGCGGAATTGCCCCGGGGCGAATTCCGCCTTTGCACGGCGGAACCAATTCGCTGCCATCGGGAAATCCGTGCGGTTTCGGTTCGCAAGGGGGAACTGGCCCGGGATTACCGGAATGCTCAGGAGAATAAGTATCCCGATTTGCCGCCGCAGCCGGAAGAAGCCTTCCACGGGGTGATTTATGATTTTGGCGAAAACGCGGCCGGCCTGCCGCTTCTCACCCTTCACCATACCACCCGGGGGCAGGTGATCGGGCTGCAGCATTCGGAATTCTGTAATCCGGACGGCAAAATCAGCTATGCCAACTGCAATTTTTATCCGGATGGATATGTGCAGAAAGATGTCTACATCTGCAAGGGCGGCGAAACCGAAGTCTTTGAGCCGAAATTTACCTATCACGGGTTCCGGTATTGTTTTGTTACCGGTTTAAGGGAGGATCAGATTGCCGAAGATACCGTTATTTACCGGGTATATCATTCTGATTTTTCCTCTCGGGGAGAGTTTTCCTGCAGCGACGAAACCCTCAATACCCTGCAGCAGATGGTTCGTCGGAGCGATCTTTCCAACTTCTATTATTTTCCGACTGACTGCCCGCAGCGGGAAAAGAACGGGTGGACCGGAGATGTTTTTGTTTCCAGTGAACAGCTTTTGCTGAATTTCCGGGCTGAAAAGAGCTTGAAAGAGTGGATGCGTACCGTTCGCGCCGCACAGAATGCCGAAGGGGCGATTCCGGGAATTGTTCCGACCGGCGGATGGGGATTTTCGTGGGGGAACGGCCCGATTTGGGACAATGTTCTTACCGAAGTGCCGTATGAAATTTTCCGCTACAGCGGTGATCGGGAGGCTCTGCAGGAGGCGGCTTCTTCCATATTCCGTTATCTGTTCTATGCCCGGCAAAAACTTAACCGTCGGGGATTGCTCGCCTACGGATTGGGCGAATGGGTGAAAATCCAAAGTGACCTGCCTGTTCCGACCAAAGAGTTTGTGGACAGTGTTATGATTGTGGAATTCTGCCGGAAAGCACAGAAGATTTTTGACATGCTCGGAATGCTTTCGGAAAGCCAGTATGCGGCCGAACTGGAAACCGAACTGGCAGATGCTCTGCGGGAACATCTGATTGATCATCAGCGTGTCATTGCCGACAACGGGGCCCATACGGCTCAGGCACTGGCCATTTGGTTTGATCTTTTCTCCGAAAAGGAAATGCCGATGGCCGGGGAACAATTGGTACGGATGATCCACGACAACCAGGATATGGCCGACATCGGCATGACCGGGGCGCGGTATCTGTTCCACGCATTGTGGAAGATCGGGCACACCGATTTGGCGGTCCGGTTGATTCGGGATTCCCGGGACGGCTGCTACGGTTCCTTTGTCCGGCACGGGTTTACCACCCTGCCGGAACGATTTGACCATGTGGTCAACGATGACGGAACCTGCTATGCGTATGCTTCCTATAACCATCATTTTCTGGGGGATATCAGTCATTTCTTTTATTCCCGGATTGCCGGCATTTGTGTCAACGAAAATCTGGATGGAGCAAACCGGGTTGATCTTCGCCCCGATTTTGTTGAAAGCCTGGATTTTGCCAAGGCACGGTATGAGGCACCCGACGGGGCGGTTTCGGTTTATTGGGAGAAAACCGAAGCAGGGGTAACCCTTTCGGTTGAATCCACCGGGGCGGTATTCGGAGAAATCCAACTGCCGGGCGGTTATGTTTTTGCTGACGGCCAAAGCAGGAAAGAACTTCTTGCGGGAAATTATGAGGTGAAAAAACAATGATTTTGCGATTTTTGGAAAATCGGGTGTGGAGAGCTTACTATGGTGGCGAACGCCTGGACGCTTTTGAAGGAAAAACGGAATGCGTCCGGGGGCGTCGGCCGGAAGAATGGATTGCTTCAACGGTAACGGCCTTCAATGCCGACCGTCCGGGAGAACAGGAAGGAATCAGCGTTTGCCTGGACGGGCAACCGTTTGACCGGGTGCTTTTGGAAAATCGGGAAAAGCTTCTCGGCGGGGAAGAAGCCATGTCGATCCTGGTAAAACTGCTGGATGCCGGGGAACGCCTGGTGATTCAGTGTCACCCGACGGTGCCGTTTGCCAAAAAGTATTGGCATAAACCTTTTGGCAAGACGGAATGTTGGTATATTCTTTCGGC